>JBOHWA010000442.1:0-4437 GCA_050735855.1 Binatia bacterium | reverse complement strand
CTGGCGGATCGAGCCGCCGGTGTCGGTGCCGAGCGCGCCGAGGCTGAGCCCCGCGGCCACCGCGGCGGCAGACCCGCCCGACGAACCGCCGGGGACGCGCGCGGTATCCCACGGGTTGCGCGCCGCGCCATAGGCCGAGTTCTCGGTCGACGAGCCCATGGCGAACTCGTCGCAGTTGGCCTTGCCGACGCACACGGCGCCGGCCGCGCGCAGGCGGCGGGTGACCGTGGCGTCGTACGGCGCCACGAACGACTCGAGGATCTTCGAGCCGGCGGTGGTGCGCACGCCGCGCGTCGCGATGATGTCCTTGATGGCCAGCGGGATGCCGCACAGCGGCGAGGGCGCATCGCCGGACGCCAGCCGCGCATCGGCGGCGCGTGCCTGCTCGAGCGCCAGCTCCGGCGTGACGCTGATGAACGCGTGCAGGGTGGGCTCGAGCCGCTCGATGCGCGCCAGCGCGGCCTCGGTGAGCTCGACCGACGACAGCTGGCGGGCGCGCAGGCGGCGGTGCGCCTCGTCGATCGTCAGATCGGTCACGTCACTCATGGCAGGCGGGGGGGTGCGGCGGAGCGAGGCTCCGCACAGCGGTCATTCGATGATCTTGGGCACCTTGAAGAAGCGGCCGTCGCGCGCCGGGCTGTTGGCGAGCCAGGCGTCCGGCGCCGGCTCGGTGCTGACCACGTCATCGCGGAACGGCGTCGCCATCGGCGTGACGTGCGCGGTCGGTTCGACGGCGCTGGTGTCGAGGTTGTCGAGGCGCTCGAAGTGGGCGAGAATGTGGTCGAGCTGCTCGGTGAAGACCAGCTCCTCGTCGGCGCTCAGCGGCAGGCGGGCGAGCAGCGCGATGTGGCGCACTTGATCGCGGGTGATCGCCATGCGCTGCGTCTAACACAGGGGTTTTGGGCGATCAACGCAGCATGAGCGCGTCGCGACAACAGCTCGGCGCCGCCGGCGAGGAGGCCGCCGCGCAGTTCCTGCGCGCGCAACGCTACACGATCGTGGCGCGCAACTATCGCTGCCCGCTGGGCGAGATCGACCTGGTGGCGCTCGACGGCCGCACGCTGGTGTTCGTCGAGGTGAAGACGCGCCGCGGCGCGTCGTTCGGCTCGCCATTTGATGCGGTCGATCCGCGCAAGCAGCGCCGGGTCACCCGCGCGGCGCAGCACTACATCAGCGCGAATCGGCTCGAGCATCGGCTGGCGCGCTTCGACGTCGTCGGCGTCGAATGGGTCGACGGGCGTCCGCTGTGCGAGCTGATCCAGAACGCCTTCGACGCTGCCACCTAGACCGCCCCGCGACCTGCGTGCTAACCGGCGCCCATGCTCGACATCAAGCTCATCCGCGAACAGCCCGCCGAGGTGACGCGGGCCCTGGCGACGGTCGGTGTGCCGCCGGAGCAGGTCGCCGCGGTGCTGGCCGCGGACACGGCGCGGCGCGCGCTGATCACCGAGGTCGAGCGCATGCGCGCCCAGCGCGGTGAGACGTCGAAGACGGTCGGCAAGCTGCCGCCGGCGGAGCGCGAGCGGGTGGTGGCGGAGATGCGCGCGCTCGGCGACCGCATCGCGGCAACCGAGAAGGCCGTGGCGGAGGCCGAGGCGGCGTTCGAGCGCGGCATGCTCGAGCTGCCGAACATCCCGCATCCGGCGGTGCCGGTGGGGCCCGACGACAGCGCCAACATCCTGGTGCGCGAGGTGGGCGCGGCGCCGACCTTCGCCTTCACGCCGCAAGCGCACTGGGATCTCGGGCCGGCGCTCGGCATGATCGACTTCGAGCGCGGCGTCAAAGTGTCGGGCTCGCGCTTCTACGTGCTCATGGGGGCGGGGGCGCGGCTGCAGCGGGCGCTGATCAACTGGATGGTCGACCTGCACGTCGGCGAGCACGGCTACCGCGAGGTGTACCCGCCGGCGATGGTGAAGCGCGACTGTCTGGTCGGCACCGGCACGCTGCCGAAGTTCGGCGACACCATGTACCGCGACATCGAAGAGGACTTCTGGTTCATCCCGACCGCCGAGGTGCCGGTGACCAACCTCTACCGCGACGAGGTGTTCGAGCCCGGCGCGCTGCCGCTGTACCACGTCGCCTACACGCCGTGCTTCCGGCGCGAGAAGATGTCGGCCGGGCGCGACGTGCGCGGCATCAAGCGCGGCCACCAGTTCGACAAGGTCGAGATGGTGAAGTTCGTCGCGCCGGAGACCTCCGACCGCGAGCTCGAGCGCCTGCTCGACGACGCGGAGGACGTCTGCCGGCGCCTCGGGCTGCGCCACCGCGTCGTGCAGATGTGCACCGGCGATCTCAGCTTCGTCGCCGCGATGAAGTTCGACGTCGAGGTCTGGGCCCCCGGCTGCGGCGAATGGCTCGAGGTCAGCTCGTGCTCGAACTTCCGCGACTTCCAGGCCCGCCGCGCCCGCATCCGCCACCGGCCGACGGCCGGGGCGAAGCCCGAGCTGGTGCACACCTTGAACGGCTCCGGCCTCGCCCTGCCGCGCGTCATGATCGCCGTGATGGAGACCTATCAGCAGGCCGACGGCAGTATCGTCGTGCCGCCGCCGCTGCGCCCGTACATGGGCGGCACTGAGCGCATAGAATCCTCTAAGTAACTGAAATAGAAGCCAATTGGAGTGGTGGCATGCAGGCTGATCGGTGCCGCGGATGGGTTGGAAGCGGACCGTTTTGATGCTAGCCAGAGGCTATGGCTGATCGATCCGCCGAACCCGTGGCCGAGCCGCGACTGCGTCCGGTCCGCAAGGGTGATGTTGCACCGTCCGACTCGTCGGACGCCCCCTGGCCGAGCAAATGGGCCGAGCTGGCCGCCGCGCTCGAGCGCCACCGCGGCGAGCGTTTGTTGATCCTTCTGAGCGGCTATCCGGACCCCGACAGCATCGCCTCGGGGCTGGCCCTGCAGCACCTGGCCCGCGCCCACGACATCGAATCGCGCCTGCTCAGCTTCCACGAGGTGAGCCACCAGGAGAACCAGGCGCTGGTCACCAAGCTCGAGCTCGATCTGTGGCTGTACGACGGCCACTGCGACCTCGAACCGTACACGCTCTACGCCATGGTCGACACGCAGCGCATCGACACCCCGGTGCAGGCGCTGTTGCGCGACAAGACCTTTCTCGCCTTCGTCGACCACCACAAGCGCGCCGGCGAGATCGCGGCGGAGTTCGTCGACGTGCGCGAGGAGGCCGGCTCGACCGCCGGCATCTTCGCCGAATATCTGCGCCAGGCGCACCCGGACGGGTTGAGCGATACGGATCCGGAGCACGTCAAACTGGCGACCGCGCTGATGCACGGCATTCGTTCCGACACCCGCTTGATGCTCGAGGCGACCGCCGCCGACTTCCTCGGCGCGGCATTCCTGTTGCCGGCCGTCGACCAGACGCTGCTGCGCTCGATCTCCGCCCAGTCGCTCAGCCCGGCGGTGATGGACATGATCCAGGCGGCGCTCGAGCGGCGGCGGATCTACGACACCTTCCTGTTCAGCGACGTCGGCTTCGTGCGCAAGGAGCACCGCGACGGCATTCCGCAGGCCGCCGATTTTCTCCTCACCCGCGCTGGCATCGACACCGTGCTGGTCTTCGGCATCGTCGACGGCAAGGTGATCGAGGGCTCGCTGCGCACGCGCAGCGACACGGTCAACCCGGATCTGTTCTTGAAGAAGGCGTTCGGGCTCGACGATGCGCGCGGCGGCCACTACGGCGGCGGCAACGTGCGCAACAAGGGCGGCTTCCAGATTCCGCTCGGCTTCCTCGCCCAGCACAAGGATCGCGACCAGCTCTATCGCCTGGCCTGCGAGATCGTCCACGAGCGCTTTCTCGAGGCGATCGGGCGGCACGAGTCGAGCGTCTGAGGCTCACGCCTCGCGACGCGCCTGCAGGCGCAGGCCGCGCGGCGTCGCGGCGCGTTCGACCAACGCCAGGGCGGCATCGACGGCGATCGCCAGCACCGCCGCCGGCAGCGCCCCGCACAGCACCAGGTTGGTGTCGGTGGTGGTGAGCCCGGTGACGATCGGGTCGCCGAGCCCGCCGGCGCCGATCAGCGCCGCCAGCGTCGCCGTGCCGACGCTGATCACCGCCGCGGTGCGGATGCCGGCCAGGATCACCGGCGCGGCGATCGGCAGCTCGACGCGCCAGAGCAGATCGCGCGGCCGCATGCCGAGGCCGCGCCCGACCTCGAGCAGCACCGGGTCGACGCTGCGCAGCCCGGCCACCGTGTTGCGCAGGATCGGCAGCAGCCCGTAGAGGAACAGCGCCGCGATCGCCGGCACGACGCCGATGCCGAAGACCGGCAGCATGAAGGCCAGCAGCGCGATCGAGGGGATCGTCTGCAACACGCCGGCGGCCGAGAGCGCCAGGGTGGCGAGCCGCGGCCGGCGGCTGACGCCGATGCCGAGCGGCAGGCCGACGAGCACCGCGCCGAGCACCGCCACGCCGGTGAGCA
>JBOHWA010000441.1:0-1999 GCA_050735855.1 Binatia bacterium | reverse complement strand
CGGCGACGACGCGCGGTTTCGGGCGCCCCGCGGCGGCGGCCGCCTCGTTGAGGCGCGGCACGGTGTGCTCGCGCAGCGTCTTCGGACCGGTCATCCAGGTGATCGTGCCGTCCGCTTCGCGCCCGGTGAGCGCCAGCATCTTCGGCGCCAGCGCGGCGACCAGGATCGGGCACGGGGTGGCCCCGGTGACGCTCAGGTTCGAGCTGACCCGGAATTCGTCGCCGGCGAATGAGACGCTGCCCTGGCGGATCAGCGGCGCCAGCACCGAGAGATACTCGCGCATGTGCGAGTACGGCTTGGCGAACGACATCCCGAGCATGCCTTCGATGACCACCTGGTGCGACAACCCGATCCCGAGCGCGAAGCGCCCGCCACACGCCGCCTGCGCCGTCAGCGCCTGCTGCGCCATCGCGGTCGGATGGCGCGGGTAGGTCGGCACCACCGCCGTGCCGAGCTCGAGGCGCGTGGTCGCACGCCCGCACAGCGCCGCCGCCATGATCGCGTCGACGCCGAAGATGTTGGCGAACCAGCCGCTGGCGAAGCCGTCGCGCTCGGCGCGCTGCGCCTGGGCGACCAGCCCGTTGATGTCGACGGGGTGTCCGGTGAGCTCTCCGAGGCCGATACCGATGCGCATGTGAACCTCCTATTCGAGCCATTGGGCTAGCGAACCTGGTTGCCAAGATCCAGTAGCGCGGGCCTCCGTGCCCGCTTGGGCTCCGTCCGCGGAGCCCAGCCAGCCGGCATGGCCGCCAACGCTGCTGGCGCGCCGGAGCGCGCCAGACGGGCAAGGAGGCCCGCGCTACCAAGAGTGCTTGCGCTCACTGCTACGGCGCGGCCGCGGTGGGCGGCGGAACCACGGTGATCTCGGCCAGGATGAAATCGTCGCCGACGTAGCGCCCGAGCATGCGCAGGCGGGTGCCCGGTGCGGCCTCGGTGAAGGTGGCGGTCATCTGGCTGTTGGCGCGCAGCAGCAGTTGGAACGGGTTGAGCGATGAGCGCCTGAAGAGGCTCATGCCCTCGGTGCGCGAGGTCTGCGCATGGATGACGCCGAAGCGCCGCACCACACCGCCGCCGCGGATCCTGATATCGCCCAGCGTCGCGGCCCCGGCGGGCGGCTCGACGATGCCCTCGAGGCGTAGATCCTGGCCGGTGCCGAACGGCCCGGGTTGGGCTGACGCGACACCGGCGGCGGTGGTGAAGAGCACGATGGTCAGGATCGCGGCGCGCACGTTGCGATTGTGTCACGCCGCCCGCAGGAGAGCGAGGCTCGACGCGTCGGCCCCGGAAGGCTTTGCCCCCAGGAAACTCAGAGACCCAACAACGGATTACGCGGATTGAGCGGATTTCATGGAGAAGGGCTCAGGAATCCGCGCAATCCGTGTCATCCGTTGTTGCTTGCCGATTTCCGGCCCCGGGGCGCGGTGGGGCGTTACGGGGCGACGCACTCCAGGACGATGTGGTCGTAGTCGCTGCGGCTGGCCGTGCTGACGCGCATGCGGATGCGGTCGCGGCCGGCGCCGGGCCCCTGGCGGGGGACGACGTAAGGGATCGCGATGCTGCACGCGCTGCTCAGCCGCAGCGGGAAATCGGGCAGCGCGTAGGCGAGCGCGTCGACGTTGTCGCGCTCGACCGTGCCGGGCGGCGCGTCGATCCGCGGCGAGAAGATGTGGAAGGTCTCCAGCGGCTCGTCGACCGCGCAGGCGTGCATCAGCGGATCGCGCACGTTGAAGCACATCGAGAGGCCGAAGGTGCACTGGCCGTCGGTCGTATCGAAGTCGCACTGCGGATCGTTGTCGACGCAGCGCGCGACGACGCGCGCGCCGGAGTGCACGATCGCGGGTGGAATGAAGTTCCACTCCAGCAGGCAGTCGGTGGCGCGCGAGCCGCCGCCGCGCGCCAGCTCGGCGCCGCGCGTGGCGCCCTGCAGCGCGGCGAAGGCGTCGACCCGCGGCGTCTGCCGGCCGGTGCGCGCGTCGGTGATCGGCCGGCCGGTCTGGCG
>JBOHWA010000440.1:0-2861 GCA_050735855.1 Binatia bacterium | reverse complement strand
GCCCCACCCCCGGCGCCGAGGGACCGGCGCCCTCCACAGTTGCCGCGGGCGGGGTTCTTGTGTTTAGGTACAGCGTACGTAAACCATGGCCCCGCGTTGTCGTCAAGGAGAATCATGGGTCGCCCGCCAAAGCTCTCACGCGATCGCCTACAGGCCGCCGCACTGGCACTGGTCGACGCGCACGGCCTCGCCGGCCTGTCGATGCGCGCCCTGGCCGCCGAGCTCGGCACCGGGGCGATGACCATCTACAACCACGTCGCCAGCCGGGCCGATCTCGATGTCCTGGTCGTCGAGGCGGTGGTCGCGCGGGCCGACTGGCCGCAGGCGCGCGGCGTCGATTGGCGCGAGGATGTGCAGGTGATCGCCACCGCGATGTGGCGCGCGGTCAGAGCCCATCCGCATGCGATCCCGCTGATCCTCACCCGCCGCAGCCGCTCGCCCGCCGCCCTCGCCGTCGCCGAGGCGCTGCTCGAGGCGCTGGCGCGCAGCGGCCGCTCCCGCCAGCGGCTGCTCGTCGCCTTCCGCGCCGTCTCCGCCTTCGTCATGGGCTTCGCCCAGGCCGAGCTCGCCGGACCGCTCGCGGTCGAAACCGGCGAGGCACCCGAGGCGGTCATCCGCCGCATCCGCGCCATGCCGCGCACGCAGTACCGCCATCTGATCGAGATCGCGGCGGCGGCCGCGCGCAGCGATGCCGAGCGCGAGTTCCGCGCCGCTCTGGACCTGCTCCTCGACGGGCTGGCGGCGGGACGCTGAGGCCGAAGACGCACCCCCGGGATCGTGTGGGGTGCGGGAGATTGCTCCCGCACCCCTAGTCTACCAGCAGAGTCGGACGCGGTCGCGCTCGCTCTGCAGGACGACGCACACCGTCCAGCGGCCGCTCGGCTCCCAGGTGACGTCCGCCAGCTGGCGCACACCCGCGGACGTGATGGCCTCGACGCGAACCGGCGGCTCGGGCGCGTAGCCCTGCACCTCGACCAGCGAGCGCGGGACGCCGAGGACGTCGAACGCCAGCGCCGCGGCGCTCGCACAGATGCCGCCGATGCGCCGGTCGCCGACGCTGGCATAGCGGCGTACGTCGCCGAACACCGTGCGCTCGCCGGGCAGCAGTGGGCAGAGGATGCGATAGTCCCAATCCTGGAACGGCAGCGCGACGTCGAGCCCGCCGCCGGGCTCGACGCGCGTCCACTGCCCGCTGCGCCAGGCGTAGGCCAGCACCGGTCGCTCTCGGTCGAGCCCGCCGATCTCCGCCAGCGGCAGATGCTCGCGCAGCGCCGCGCGCTCACGGCTGGCGTGCAGGGCGACGAGGTAGACCCAGCGGCCGGCCGGGTGGGCGCTGAAGGTCTCGCCGAAGAGCAGCACCGGCTCGAGGTGGCCGTGGCGACGGAAGCAGCGATCGAGCGCGGCGATCGGGGCGTCGGGCTTCACCAACACGCCGTCCTCGCGGCAGGTGCGCAGCACCAGCGCGCGGTCGGCGCGGCCGATGGCGTCGCCGATGGCGACCGGACCGGTGCTGAGCGCCGCGAGCAGCGCCTCGATCTCGGCATACGGTTCGGCGCTGCGGTCGGAGAGGAAGACGTCCTTGAAGGCGTTCAACCCGAGCC
Source organism: Binatia bacterium (assembly GCA_050735855.1). Classification (GTDB taxonomy): domain Bacteria; phylum Desulfobacterota; class Binatia; order HRBIN30; family CADEER01; genus JBOHWA01. The sequence continues at coordinate 1,260 of JBOHWA010000440.1, read as the reverse complement.
CGCGGGCGAGCGCGTTGGTGTGCAGGAACCACACCCAGTTGAGGCCGTTGTCGAACAGGTAGCGGTAGTCGCCGCTGGTGCGGATCGAGGTGAGATGGCGCAGGGTGACGCTCTGCAGAAAATCGGGCGGCGTCGCCATGCACCACTGCAGCGTCAGGCCGTGCTCGCCGGCGGCGCGGTCGAGGTTCTCCTGCCAGGCGCGGGCGCGCCCCGGCACGGCGCGCAGGTCGCGGACGCCGAAGAACGACTCCACCATCCAGTCCTGCTCGTAGGTGACCGCCCCCCAGCTCGCGGCCGCGCCCAGCAGGTGGTCGAAGAGGGCGCCGTCGCGCGGGTGCGCATAGGCCCCATCGGTCCACATCGGGAAGCGCTCGACATAGGGCGAGCGGGCGGAGAAATGCCGGCTGTGGAAGACGAGCGGTCGGCCGCCCAGCCGGCGGCGCAGATCGGCGAGGCCGTCGGGAAAGACGTCGGCGCGCGGCTCCCAGCAGAGCATGCCGCTCGGCGGCACCAGCGGAGCGCCGTCGGCGCTGACCGGGCGCAGCTGTTCGTGCGGATAGAACCACGAGTCCATCTGCACAAGATCGATCGGGATGTCGCGCGCCGCGCAATCGGCCACGACCTGCTCCAGGGTGGCGCCGTAGTCGCTCTCGGGCGCCGTGCGGTAGTAGTAGTGGGCGCCGTTGTCGGTCCAGTACGACAGGCGCGCCAGGCCGGCGTCGGCGTAGCGCGAGGCGCGCACGGTGGCGTGGCGGCGGCGCAGGGCGTCGCTCCAGCCGTCCAGTGCGGCGCGCGGGCTGGGCGCTGCCCACACCGCCAACTCGGTGGCGAAACCGGCGGGCACGGTGGTCAGGTCGCCGTGCCAGCCGCAGCCGATACCCGTCGCCGAGTCGTCGGTCGGCACCGCGATGATCTGCTCGTGAAACCCGTCGAGCGCGCCAAGCAGCAGCGTGCGGCCATCCGCGGCGATCAGCAGCAGCGGGCCGGCCACCGCCGGGCGATGCGGGGCGAAACGGAAGCCGTGGCAGTCGGCGTCGCCGAACAACGGCAACGCGAACTCGCACCACTGATAGGCAAACGATCGCGTCGCCGCCGCCACGCCCGCGCGCTGGCGTTGGCGCGGGGCAAAGTGCGGCCAGGCGACGGTGGGCTCGGCAAAGCTGCCGCTGCCGCCCCCCTCGATGCCGGCCGGCGCCGCCAGCCGGAAGACCAACAGCGGTCGATCGGCATAGGCCCGCACGCTGGTGTGCAGCGCGAACG
>JBOHWA010000439.1:0-2697 GCA_050735855.1 Binatia bacterium | reverse complement strand
CCGCAGCGCCGCGACGGCCTTCGCCCTCGATCCGGCGCTGTTGATGGGCGTCGCGGCCACCGAGTCGTCCTTCCGGCCGCGGCGCAGCCCCGACGGCGGCCGCGGCCTGTTCCAGATCACCGCCCCGCCGGCGGCCGCGGTGCGCGCCGCGCAGACGGCGTGCGGGCGCGAGACGCTCGACGCCAACGACCACCGCGACAACGCCTGCCTGGGGGCGGCGACGCTGCGCCGCTACCTCGACGAGATGCGCGGCGACCTCTTCCTCGGCCTGCTGGCCTACAACATCGGCCCGGCCAACGGCGGCCTGCGCGCCATCATGGAGCGCTACGGGGCGCGCGACTTCGTCACCATCCAGCCGTACCTGCAGAGCTTGCCGCGCGACTACCCGATCCGCGTCCTGTCGAACGCCCTCGCCTACCGCCTGTGGGCGGCGGACGGCGCGCTGCCCAGGTACGAGGAGGGCGACAACGCGCTGCGCATCCAACGCGGCGGCATCCCGGGGCTGGAGTGAGCCAATTGCCCACGCCGGAGCGAGGCGGCATGTCAGTTGCCGGGAGCGCGGGCGGCCCGCCCGCTCCTGGGTGGGGCGGGGTTGCCATACCCCGCCCAAGAGCGGGCGGGCCGCCCGCGCTCCCGGCAACCACGGCTCTGCATCTCGCCGGCGCGCACAATTGGCTGCGGAGGCGGCGCCGCAGCGTTGCCTCTGCGAGCGGTGGGCGATATGTCGGCGCACCATGAGGAGGGCGGAACATGGCTGAATCACGGCGCGGCACCGCGTTGACCGTCTTCGCGGCCCTGTTCGGGCTGCTGGCGATCTCCAATTTCTTGAAGCCGCTGCAACTGACCGAGAGTGCCGGCTTCGTCTTCTTCGGCAGCCGGCTGAGCGGGACCGCCAACGCCATCGCCGGTCCGCTGTTCGGCCTGTTCCTCGCCGTCTACGCCTACGGCATCTGGACCATGCGGCGCTTCGCGCTGCCGATGGGGCATGCCTACGCCACTTACGTGATCCTCAACCTCTTCCTGTGGACCATGCGCATGCCGGAGGGCGCGAATGAGCTGGGGGTCGTCGGCGGCATCGTCTACGCCGCTGTCGCAATCGGCGTCTCGCTGGGTGCCGCCATTCTGCTCACCAAGCGCAAGGCCGAGTTGACGTGAGCCACAGCGGCGGGCGCGACCGGGTAACTGGAGGGCGCCGCGACGCCCTTCGACAGGCTCAGGGCGAACGGGACTCGACCGTCGGTGCTGAGCGTGACGAAGCACGCCGACGGAGCGGCGCCCTCCAGATCGAACGACCGGGGTCGGTGGGGTAGCCCCATGCGCATCGTCAGAAGCCTGTTGGCGTTCGCCTTCGTGCTGATCGGTGCCGCGGCCGTCGCGGTCGTGCTGGCGTTGTACCTGGCGGCGACCGGGCGCAGTCTGCCGGTGCTGCGCGCCGTCGTGGCGCGCCTCGGGCAGACGATCGCCGGCCAGCAGACCACCGCGCTGGCGCTGCACGTGCGGCTGCGCCCCGATGCGGGCGCCCTCAGCGGCACGGCGCAGCTGACCGTGCGGGCCGCCGGCGCCGGCCGCGAGCGGGTGTATTTCCTACTCAACGACGGCCTGCGACTCGACGCGGTCTGGGAGATCGGCGCCGACGGGGCGCGGGCGCCGCTCCCCTTCTATCGGCTGCTGATGCTGACGGTCGTCGAGCTGCCGCGCGCGCTCGACGCCGACGAGGAGGTGCAGCTCGGCTTCGCCTATGGCGGCCGGCCGCGCAGCGGCGGGCTGACCGCGAGCGGCGGCGTGCTGCAACCCGACGACGTGGTCATCACGCCGGCCGAGTTCTGGTATCCGGCCGATCTGCAGGGCTTCTTCGACGTCGATGTCGAGGTGACGCTGCCGGCCGACTTGACGCTGGTCCACAACGGCCGCGAAGCGAGCCGCATCGTCGAGGGCACCAGCGCCCGCGTACGCTGGGCGAGCGAGCGCCCCGTCGCCGGCCTGTCGCTGGTCGCCGGCCGCTACACCGCGCACACGCGCCAGCACGACGGCATCGGCTATCGCGTGCTGCTGCCCGCAGGCGTCGACCTCGACGCCGAGCGCCTGCTCGACGGCCTCGCCGTCAGCCAGCAGGGGCTGGCGACCCACTTCGGGCCGTCGGGCTTCGCCCAGACGACGCTCTACGTCAACCGCCACCTGCCGCGCGCCTTCAACGACGGCACCGGCCTGCTCGCCATCCCGCCGCGCTACTTCCGCGACGGCGACTACGGCTACGAAGCGACGGCGCACGAAGTGGCGCACAACTGGTGGGGCGCCACCGTCGCCGAGTACTGGCTGCAGCCCGGCACCGGCGGCCAGTGGATCGTCGAGGGCTTCGCCGAGCTCTCCGGTTGGCGCGCGGTGCGCGAACGGCTCGGCGAGGCGGCGCTGCTGCGCATCCTGGCGGCGAGCGGCTACGACCCCGATTCGACCGCCACCCTGGCGGCGCAGTCGGTGCTCGACAACGGCCTCGACCGCGAGGCGCGGCCGATCATCTACGACAAGGGTGGCTACGTCGCGTACATGCTCGAGCAACGGTTGGGCAGCGAGGCGTTCGACGCGGCGGCGCGGCAGTTCCTCGAGCAGTTCCGCCACCGCGGCGCGACCGACACCGACCTCGAAACGGTCTTCGCCGCCAGCAGTCAGCAGGACCTGGCGCCGTTCTTCACCGCCTGGGTG
>JBOHWA010000438.1:0-23684 GCA_050735855.1 Binatia bacterium | reverse complement strand
GCGCGAGTCCGACGACGCGATCGAACAACTCGGCGTCGCGCGCGCCCGCGCCGTCGCCGCCGCGGCCGACGTCGTCCTGGTGGTGCTCGACACCCACGCGCCCCTCGCCCCGCAACGCGCCCTGCTCGACGACGGCACCCCGATCGCCGTGCTCAACAAGACCGACCTCGCCTGCGCCTGGTCGGCCGCCGAGCTCGCCGCGGTCGAAGCCGCCGGCCCCGCGGTGCGCGTCGCCGCCACCGTGCCGCGCGGACTTGACGCGTTGCGTCAGGTCGTGACGCAGCGCGTTGCGCCGCAGTGGACGGACCATCTGCCGACCCTCACCAGCGCGCGCCAGTACGACGCGCTGGGCAAGCTCGAGGCGAGCCTCGAGCAGGCGCGCGCCGCCCTGGCCGCGGGGCTACCGCCGGACCTGATCGCGGTCGACGTGCAGGCGGCGCTCGACCACATCGGCGCAGTCACCGGTCTGGTGACCAGCGAGGACGTGCTCGACGCCGTCTTCCGCGAGTTCTGCATCGGCAAGTGAGCGGACCCGCCAAATCCGCCGACCTGCATCGACGCCTGCGCCGCGGTCGACTATGTGTGGCACCGCCATGCAGGGGCTCGGAACAACCTTCGACGTGCTGGTGGTCGGCGCCGGCCACGCCGGCATCGAGGCCGCGTTGGCCGCGGCGCGCATGGGCTGCACGACGGCACTGCTGACGCAGAACCTCGACCACATCGGCCAGATGTCGTGCAACCCGGCCATCGGCGGCATCGGCAAGGGGCACCTGGTCAAGGAGATCGACGCGCTCGGCGGCGAGATGGCGCGCGCCATCGACGAGACGGGGATCCAGTTCCGCCAGCTCAACACCCGCAAGGGCCCGGCGGTGCGCGCCTCGCGCGCGCAGGCCGACAAGCTGCGCTACCGGCAGCGCATGAAGCACCGCGTCGAACGGGCCGCCGGGCTGACGGTCTATCAGGCGAGCGTCGTCGCGCTGTTGCTCGAGGGCGGGCGCGTCGCCGGCGTCGAGACGCAGATGGGCGAGCAGATCGCCGCGCACCGCGTCATCCTCACCACCGGCACGTTCCTCAACGGGCTGATCCATGTCGGGCTGCGCAGCTACGCCGGCGGCCGCGCCGGCGATGCGGCCGCCGGCGGCGTCAGCGAGCAGCTGGCGGAGCTGGGCTTTCGCGTCGGTCGGTTGAAGACTGGCACCTGTCCGCGACTTGACGCCCGCAGCATCGACTACGGGCGCCTGGAGCCGCAGCCCGGCGACGAGCCACCGATTCCCTTTTCCTTCTCGACCGAGCGCATCACCCAGACGCAGATCCCCTGCCACATCACTTACACCAACGCGCGCACGCACGAGATCATCCGCAGTGGACTCGATCGTTCGCCACTCTACGGTGGCCGCATCCACAGCCGCGGCCCGCGCTACTGCCCGTCGATCGAGGACAAGATCGTTCGCTTCGCCGACAAGGATCGGCACCAGATCTTCCTCGAGCCCGAAGGCGTCGACACCGTCGAGGTCTACCCCAACGGCCTGTCGACCAGCCTGCCGCTGGAAGTGCAGGCCGCCATGGTGCGCTCGATCGCCGGCCTCGAGGAGGCGGTGATCATGCGGCCGGGCTACGCGATCGAGTACGACTACGCCGATCCGACCCAGCTCTGGCCATGGTTGGAGACCAAGCTGGTCGGCGGACTCTTCCACGCCGGCCAGATCAACGGCACCACGGGCTACGAGGAAGCCGCCGCGCAGGGCCTGATGGCGGGCATCAACGCCGCGTTGACGTTGCGCCAACGCGCTCCGCTCACGCTGCGCCGCGACCAGGCCTACATCGGCGTGCTGATCGACGATCTGGTCACCCGCGGCATCGGCGGCGAGCCGTACCGCATGTTCACCTCGCGCGCCGAGCACCGCCTGCTGCTGCGCGAGGACAACGCCGACCTGCGCCTGCGCAGCGTCGGACGCGAGGTCGGCGCGGTCGGTGACTCGGACTTCGCCGCCACCGAGGCCAAGCGCGCGTTGATCGAATCGACCCTGGCCCGCCTCGGCGCGACGACGCTCACGCCGACCGACGCCGTCAACCTCGCCCTCGCTGCGCGCGGCTCGGTGCCGCTGCGCCTGCCCTCCACCCTCACCACCCTGCTGCGCCGACCGGAGCTGGCGCTGGCCGACGTTTGGGCGATCGCCGGCTTGGACGAGCCGTTGCCGAGAGCGGATTGCGTCGCCCAGGTCGAGGTGACGGTCAAGTACGCCGGCTACGTCGAACGCCAGACAGAGTCGATCGAGCGTGCCCAACGTATGGAATCTGCACGCATTCCGGCCTCTTTCGACTATGCCGAGATCGCCGGCCTGTCGCGCGAGGTGCGCGAGAAGCTGAGCTCCGTGCGGCCCCAGTCGCTCGGTCAGGCGGCCCGCATCGCTGGCGTGACCCCGGCCGCGGTGTCGCTGCTCTCGGTCCACCTGCGGCGCGCCAGCTCGCGCTGACGCCCTGCCCGCCATCATGGACTGGGCGGCACTGCGCGAATGGACGCAGGACCACGCCGGTCTGTCGCTGACGGACCCGCAGCTCGACCAGCTGCGCGCCTACCTAGACACCCTGCTCTTCTGGAACCGCAAGCTCGCCCTGATCTCGCACCGTGAGGCCGCGCACCTTGTAGAACGCCACGTGGCCGATTCCCTCTTCGTCGCCGGCCACGTCGCCGACGGCGACGCGCTGGTCGACCTGGGCTCCGGGGCGGGCTTTCCGGGTCTGCCAATTGCCATCGCCCGGCCGGCCGTGGCGGTCTGCCTGATGGAGTCCCGCGGCAAGAAGGCCTCGTTCCTCTGCGACGCCAAACGCCAGGCCTCGATCGGCAACGCCCGCATCTACGAAGGCCGTATCGAAGCCGCCGCCACCGATCCCGCGCACGCCGGCCGCTACACCGTCGCGACCGCCCGCGCCCTGACCAGCACGGACCAGTTCCTCACCCTCGCGACGCCGCTGCTCAGCAAACCGGGACGAGCGCTCGCCATGCGCTCCACGATCGAGCCCCTACCCGATCGAGATTGCGAAGTGGTCGACTACATCCTGCCTGAAGGTACGCCCCGGCGCTTGCTGGCCTTCGGGATCTGAGCGCGCGTCGATTCTCGTATCGGAGCCGCCCTCCGGGCGGCTGCGGACGCACCACCGGATGCGCCCCATAACCTTGATCCGACGAAGACACTTCAACGCGGCGGCCTGATTTCCGGCTTTGCCCTAAAAGCGAAAAGCCACCACGGATTGTGCGGATTGACGGAGTTCACGGAGGGAACCCTCAGAAAATCCGCGTCATCGGCTCGTATCCGCTCAATCCGTGGTTTGCCTTTTCTTTTCTGGGCTTTGTCAGATCAAGCAAGGTTGGTATCTACAACCCGTACCGCTCGCACATAGCCTGGAACCGTCCCGCGACGTGGTCGTCCAGCAGGTCGATGTTGCTCGCGATCAGCGGTACCAGCCGCCCGCGTAGGTTGGTGCCGCGCACCATCCACTGGAAGTACGATCGTCCGCCGTGGTGGTACGGCCCGTAGAGCTTTCCTTCCGGTACCACCCGCTCGAGCCAGCGGAAGAGTCGTTCGTGGCGAGTGTGCATGCGCAAGGTTATCTGCGGCTGCCGCCCGTCGCCGCCGAAGTGCCCTTCGCCGACCAGCACCCCGAGCAGAAAGCCCAGTTCTCGGTCGCTCATCTCCATGCCAGCCGGCATAGCGAAGCCTTGTTTCACCGTCAAGTTCCACGTGGAACATGTTTCACCGTCATGTTTCCCGTGGAACTTTCTTGGCAAGGTGGGCTGGGGTGTGGTAGCGACCACCGTCGAGTTCATCCGTACCGAGTTGCCGCCATCGTGGGACGCGTCATCTGCATTGCCAACCAGAAGGGGGGCGTGGGTAAGACCACCACGGCCGTCAATCTGGCGACCAGCCTGGCGCAGGCCGGAAAGCGCGTGCTGCTGATCGATATCGATCCCCAGGGCAGCGCGACGAGCGGTCTTGGGGCGCGCGATCTGGGCGTCCGGCCAACGATCTACGACGTGCTGATGGGCGAGCGCCCTGCCGCAGACGCAGTCATGGACACGGCGGTCGAGCGGCTGCGGCTCATCCCGGCCCACCGCGACCTGGTCGGGGCCGAGGTCGAGTTGGTGTCGGCGCTGGCGCGCGAGTATCGGCTGAGGGAATCCCTCAAGGCGATTCGCGGCGTGTATGACCTCATCGTCATCGACTGCCCGCCTTCGCTCGGGCTGCTGACCGTCAATGGCCTGACCGCATCCGACGCGGTGCTCATCCCGCTGCAATGCGAATACTACGCGCTCGAGGGGCTGAGCGCGCTGATGGATACGGTGGAGCTGATCCGAGAGCGGCTCAATACGGCGCTGGTGATCGATGGGATTCTGTTGACCATGTTCGACACCCGCAACAGTCTCTCGCACCAGGTGGCCGACGAGGTACGGCGCCACTTCCCCGACCGGGTCTATCGATCGGTGATCCCACGCAACGTTCGCCTGAGCGAATCGCCCAGCCACGGCCTGCCGGTCGCCCTCTACGACGCCAGCTCGCGCGGCGCGCAGGCCTACAGGGATCTGGCGCGCGAGATCATCGATGCGCGGCCGAGCGCCCCGGGAGACGCATGATGGACCCACGCAAACGCGGCCTCGGCCGCGGCCTCGGAGCGCTGATACCAGGGGCTGGTACGGCGGCGCCGGCGCCGCGACCAGAGCGGCCGGCAGACGACGGGTGGGCGTCGATCGACTCGATCGAGCCAAATCCCTATCAGCCGCGGGCCATTTTCGACGATACGGCGATCGATGAGCTGGCCGCTTCCATCCGCGAAAAAGGGGTCCTGCAGCCCTTGGTCGTCCGCCGGGTGGGCAGCGGGTACCAGCTGATAGCCGGCGAGCGCCGCTTCCGCGCCGCTCAGCGCGCGGGGCTCGATCGCGTGCCGGTCGTGGTCCGCGAAGCTGATGATCGAGAAGCGCTCGAGCTGGCGCTGATCGAAAACCTACAGCGCGAAAACCTCAACCCGATCGAGGAAGCACGCGCCTACAAGCGATTGGGCGATGAGTTCTCCCTCGGCCAGGAAGACATCGCGCGGCGCGTTGGCAAAAGTCGTTCTGCTGTAACAAACAGTCTCCGCCTGCTGCAACTACCGGACGGGGTCATCGCCCAGCTCGAATCGGGCGCGCTGTCCGCCGGGCACGCGCGCAGTCTGCTCGGGCTCGACGGCGCGCAGTCGCAGGCGCAGGTCGCCCACGACGTCGTCACCGGTCGATTGTCGGTGCGCGATACCGAGCGGCTGGTGCGGCAGCGCCGCGAGCCCGAGATCGACATCGAGCAGCGCGCGCTCGAAGCCGATCTGACGCGCACGCTGGGCACGAAAGTCCAGCTGCGCCACGCCGCCGACGGCTCGGGGCGCATCGTCATCGAGTACTACTCGCTCGACGAGCTCGACGGTCTGCTGACCCGTCTCGGCGCGCGCCGTTGAACGCCGCGCGCGTCGCACACCCGTTTTGACAAGCGTCGCGAACGGGTGTTATAAGCGCGCGCTCATTCCCACTAGGCGCAGCAACAGGAGAGACTATGGCCTTGTTCGTGAAAGAGGACAAGACGCAGAAGTCTGACGACGGGCCATCGTCCGCCTCGTCATCGAATCTGGCGCTGTCGAACACGCGCGACGTCCAAGCCCACCTGGGGCAGGGCAGCCGGGTCGAAGGGAAGCTGACGTTCGAGGGCAGTGTGCGGATCGACGGGCAGGTCGAGGGGGAAATCAGCGCACAAGATACGGTGATCATCGGCGAAGGCGCCGAAGTGACCGCGCAGATCCACGCCAACACGGTCGTGGTCCAGGGGCGCGTCAACGGCGACATCACGGCGCGCAAGCGCGTCGAGCTGAAAGCCCCGGCCACGGTGGTGGGAAACCTCAACACCCCGAGTCTGGTGATCCACGAGGGCGTGGTCTTCGAGGGACATTGCGCCATGGGCGGCGCGGCGGCGGGCCGTGTCGAGCGCGGCGACAAGCGCATCGCCCTCGTCCCTGCCGAGGAGCGCGGCGGGGCGGCGCGGCGCCCGTCGGAAGCAGCCGGGTAACCGCACCATCGTCCTGCGCCTCCACTCACAACGACATCGGCAGTTGGGGCCATCGGGCCGGCACGGCGCGGAGAAGGACTGCGCCGTGGGCGGCTTGTTTTGCCGCCGGCAGCTTGTTTTAGGGACACTACAGCATGCAACTCGCACCGGATCTGACCATTATCTTCCAGATCGCGATCTTCATCGTAGTCTGGCTGGGCCTGAAGAAGCTCGCGTTCGAGCCCACGCAGCGCGTGCTGGCTGAGCGCGACCGCCGCACGATCCAGGCCGCCGAGCACGCGGTGCAGCTCGAGGCCACGGCGCATGCCGACCGCGCGCGCTACGACGACGCGCTGCGCGAGCAGCGCCATCGCATGGCGCACGAAGCCGAGACCGCACGCCACGCGGCGATCGAGGAATCGAACCAACAGATCGCCGCGGCGCGCGCCGCCATCGCGCACGATCTGTCGACGCAGCGCGCTGCGGTCGCCAGCCAGGTCGACACCGCGCGCCGCGCGCTCGCCGCCGAAGCCAACACGGTGGCCGACGAGATGCTGCGACAAGTCGCCGGAGGCGCCCCGGCATGATCGAACGGATCCTGCTCGCCCTGCTGACCGTGCTCGCACCGGTCGCTGCCATGGCCGAGGAAGTCGAAGAGCACGCCCCCCACCACGGCATCCCCTGGGCCAAGCTGGTCTTCTCGACGATCAACTTCGCCATCTTCATCTACCTCCTGCGCTTCCTCTTCTGGGAGGCGGCCAAGGCGTGGGTCGCGCAGCGCCGCCAGCTGGTCGCCGATGCGCTCGCCAAGGCCGAGCGCGCCCGCCAGGAAGCCGAAGCGCTGCGGCTGGAGATGGAGCGCCGCATGGAGCACCTGGCGGCCGAGCTCGAGCAGATGCTGGCGCAGGCCCGGGCCGACATCGCCGTCGAACGCGATCAGATCCTGGCGGCGGCCAAGCTCGCCGCCGAGGCGATCCATCGCGACGCCAAGCGCACCGCCGAGAACGAGATCCGCGTGGCGCGCGAGACGCTGCGCGCCGAGGTGGCGCAGCAGGCCCTGGCGCTCGCCGAACGCCTGGCGCCGCAGCGCCTGACCGCCGACGACCAGGCGCGCTTCGTCAGCGAGTTCGTGCAGCAGGTGGAGTCATGAGCGGATCGATCGCCCGGCGCTACGCCAAGGCCATCTTCGCCGTCGCCGAGGAGCAGCAGACGCTCGAGCCGACCGGCGCCGAGCTGCAGATGTTGCGCGCCCTGGTGGCGGATCCGGAGATCGCCGCCGGCCTGGCCAACCCGCTGCTCAGCGCGGCGGCGCGGCGCGACATGGCGCGCTCGATCGCCGAGCACCTGCACGTCGGCCCGATGGTGCGCAACTTTCTCTGCCTGCTGGCCGACCATCGCCGGCTCGACCATCTCGGCGGCATCGCCGACCAGTACGAGAAGATCCTCGACCAGTCGCTCGGCCGCGTGCGCGCCCGCATCACCTCGGCGGTGCCGCTGAGCGCGGCGCAGTCGGAGGCGGTGGTCGGCGCGCTCGGGCGCGCCTCGGGCCGCACCGTGCTGGCCGAACAGCAGGTCGATCCGGCGCTGCTCGGCGGTGTGGTGGTCGACATCGAAGGCAAGATTTACGACGGCAGCGTCCGCACGCAGCTCGAGGCGCTCGCCGCATCCATCGCCGGAGGACGCTCGCTTTCATAGGAGAAGCGCCGGCATCGCGGGCGCCGCGTCCACCTCGCCGCACCGCGGCGGCGGCGGGCGGTGCGCCAGCCCTTCAACACGATCAAGAGGTCCTCGGGGGCCAGGCCGCGCAGGGAGGAACAGAGGGACATGGAAATTCGCGCCGCGGAAATCAGCGACATCATCAAGCGCCAGATCAAGGAATATGAGCGCGAAGTCGAAGTGCGGGAGACCGGCCGGGTGCTCGCCACCGGCGACGGCATCGCCCGCATCTACGGCCTTGACAAGGCGGCCGCCGGCGAGCTCCTCGAGTTCCCCAACAACATCTATGGCCTGGTGCTCAACCTCGAGGAGGACCACGTCGGCGCGGCCATCTTTGGCGAAGCGCACGAAGTACACGAAGGCGATGAGGTCAAGCGCACCGGCCGCATCGCCGAGGTGCCGGTCGGCGAAGCCCTGCTTGGACGCGTCGTCGACGCGCTCGGCCAGCCGATCGACGGCAAAGGCCCGATCCAGAGCAACACGACGCGCCGCATCGAGCTGAAGGCGCCGGGCATCGTCGCCCGCCAGCCGGTGAAGGAGCCGCTGCAGACCGGCATCAAGGCGATCGACTCGATGATCCCCATCGGCCGCGGCCAGCGCGAGCTGATCATCGGCGATCGGCAGACCGGCAAGACCGCGGTGGCGCTCGACACCATCGTCAACCAGAAGGGCGGCGACGTCGTCTGCATCTACGTCGCCATCGGCCAGAAGCGCTCGACCGTCGCCCAGGTGGTCGACAAGCTCGCCCGCCAGGGCGCCATGGACTACACCATCGTCGTCGCCGCCACCGCCTCGGACGCCGCGCCGCTGCAGTTCATCTCGCCCTACACCGGCTGCACCATGGGCGAGTACTTCCGCGACAGCGGCAAGCACGCGCTGGTGATCTATGACGATCTGTCCAAGCAGGCGGTCGCCTACCGCGCGCTGTCGCTCCTGCTGCGCCGCCCGCCGGGCCGCGAAGCGTATCCCGGCGACGTCTTCTATCTGCACTCGCGCCTGCTCGAGCGCGCCGCCAAGATGAGCGACGCCCTCGGCGGCGGCTCGCTCACCGCGCTGCCGATCATCGAGACGCAGGCCGGCGACGTGTCGGCGTACATCCCGACCAACGTCATCTCGATCACCGACGGACAGATCTTCCTCGAGAGCGACCTGTTCTTCTCCGGCCAGCGCCCGGCCGTCAACGTCGGCATCTCGGTGTCGCGCGTCGGCGGCAACGCCCAGATCAAGGCGATGCGTCAGGTCGCCGGTACGCTGCGCCTCGACCTGGCGCAGTACCGCGAGCTCGCCGCCTTCGCCCAGTTCGGCTCCGACCTCGATGCCGCCACCCAGCGCCAGCTGAGCCGCGGCAGCCGCCTGGTCGAGATCCTCAAGCAGGATCAGTTCGTCCCGCTGCCGATCGAGAAGCAGGTGCTGATCCTCTATGCCGCGATCAGCGGCTACGTCGACGACATCCCCGTCCCGGCGCTCAAGCGCTTCGAGGCCGAGCTCTTCCGCTTCGTCGAACAACGCCACCCCGAAATGCTCACGCTCATTCAGGACAAGAAACAACTGAGCGACGACGTGAAAGACGTGGTCAACAAAGTGCTCGAGCAGTTCAAGACCGAGTTCGCCGCCTAGCCGATCCCGTCCGCCATGGCTTCACTCAAAGACATCCGTCGACGCATCGGCTCGGTGAAGAGCACCCAGCAGATCACCAAGGCGATGAAGATGGTCGCCGCGGCGAAGCTGCGCCGGGCGCAGGAAGCCGCGCAACAGGCGCGGCCCTACGCCGACAAGCTGGCGGCGCTGCTGCACACGGTGGCGACGCGCGTCGAGGCCGACGCCCATCCGTTGCTCGCCGCGCGCGAGCCGGTGCGGCGGGTTGACCTGATCCTGGTCACCGCTGACCGCGGTCTGTGCGGTGGCTACAACTCCGGTCTGATCCGGCGCGCCGAGGCGTTCATCGCCGAACACCCGGAGTGGGACGTGCGCGTGACGGCCATCGGCATCAAGGGCGCCGGCTTTTTGCGCCGGCGCGGCGTCGCCCTGGCCGAGGAACACGTCCGGCTCGCCAAGGGTCCCGACCACACGCTGGCGCTGCAGCTCGCCGCGCGCGTGGCGCGCGACTTCGTCGGCGGCGAGACCGACGCCGTCTACCTGATCTACAGCCAGTTCCGCTCCGCCATCTCTCAGATCCCGACCACCGAGCGCCTCCTGCCGGTCGCCGCCGCGGCGCCGGCCGCCGATACGGCGCAGCCCGACTACATCTTCGAGCCCGACGAAGCGACGCTGCTCGACCGCCTGCTCCGCCAGTACGTCACCACCTTGATCGACCGCGCCTTCCTCGAATCGATCGCCAGCGAGCAGGGCGCTCGCATGACCGCGATGGAAAACGCCACGACCAACGCCAGCGATATGATCGACCGCCTGACGCTGGCGATGAACCGCGCCCGCCAGGCCGCCATCACCACCGAGTTGATGGAGATCGTGTCCGGTGCGGAAGCCCTCAAGGGCTGATCAGCCGACCGCAACCACGTCAGTGGTTCCAGATTTCAGGAGCACACGCGCATGAGCATGGGGAAGATCACGCAGATCATTGGGCCGGTGGTGGACGTGGAGTTTCCGGCCGGCTCGCTGCCGCCGATCTATCAGGCACTGCGGGTGACCAACCCGTCGATCGACGAGCGGCCCTGGAACCTCGTGCTCGAGGTCGCCTCGCATCTGGGCGAGAACACCGTGCGCGCCATCGCCATGGATTCGACCGAGGGCCTGGTGCGCAGCATGGAAGTGCAGGACACCGGCGACAACATCAAGGTGCCGGTCGGTCCGGGCACCCTCGGCCGCATCATCAACGTCATCGGCGAGCCGGTCGACGAAGCCGGCCCGATCAATGCCAGCGTGTTCTATCCCATCCACCGTCCCGCCCCGCCGTTCACCGAGCAGTCGACCGAGGTCGAGGCGTTCGAGACCGGCATCAAGGTCATCGATCTGCTGGCGCCCTACTCGCGCGGCGGCAAGATCGGTCTCTTCGGCGGCGCCGGCGTCGGCAAGACGGTGCTCATCCAGGAGCTGATCAACAACGTCGCCAAGCAGCACGGCGGCTACTCGGTCTTCGGCGGCGTCGGCGAGCGCACCCGCGAAGGCAACGATCTCTGGCACGAAATGCGCGAGTCGGGCGTCATCGAACGCACCGCGCTGGTCTACGGCCAGATGAACGAACCGCCGGGCGCCCGTGCCCGCGTCGGCCTCACCGCCCTCACCGCCGCCGAGTACTTCCGCGACGAAGAGGGCAAGGACGTGCTGCTCTTCATCGACAACATCTTCCGCTTCACCCAGGCCAACTCCGAGGTGTCCGCCCTCCTCGGCCGCATGCCCTCCGCCGTCGGCTACCAGCCGACGCTGGCCGGCGACCTGGGTGAGCTCGAGGAGCGCATCACCACCACCAAGAAGGGCTCGATCACCTCGGTGCAGGCGATCTACGTGCCCGCCGACGATCTGACCGACCCGGCCCCGGCGACGACGTTCGCCCACCTCGACGCCACCACCGTGCTGTCGCGCCAGATTGCCGAGCTCGGCATCTACCCGGCCGTCGATCCGCTCGACTCGACCTCGCGCATCCTCGACCCCAACGTCGTCGGCGCCGAGCATTACAAGGTCGCCCGCCAGGTGCAGGAAGTGCTGCAGCGCTACAAGGATCTGCAGGACATCATCGCCATCCTCGGCATGGACGAGCTCTCCGAAGAGGACCGCCTCTCGGTCGCCCGGGCACGCAAGATCCAGCGCTTCCTGTCGCAGCCGTTCCACGTCGCCGAGGTCTTCACCGGCCGCCCTGGCAAGTACGTCAAGCTGCCCGACACCATCCGCGGCTTCAAGGAGATCGTCGAAGGAAAACATGACGACATCCCCGAGCAGGCCTTCTACCTGCAGGGCACGCTCGACGACGTGCTCGAGAACGCCAAGAAGCTCGCCGCCTGATCAGTGTCATGGCTGAAGAGTTCCAGTTTCGTCTGGTGACACCGCTCGCCGCGGTGGTCGATCAGCCGGTGATCGAAGTGACTGCCCCGGGCACGCTCGGCGAGTTCGGCGTGCTACCCAACCACGCCAACCTGCTCAGCACGCTCGAGGTCGGCCGCCTCACGTACAAGGACGCGCGCGGCCAGAAGACCTTCGCTATTCGCGAGGGCTTTGCCGAAGTCTCCGACAACGTCATGACCGTGCTGGCCGAAGGCGCGATCGCCGCGGACGACATCGATCCCGCCCAGACGCGCGCCGACCTCGCCGCCGCCGAGGCGGAGCTCGCCACGCTGTCGCCCACCGACCCGGGCTTCATCGACGCCGAGCTGCGCTGCCGTTGGGCCGAGGCGCGGCTCGCCGTCGCCGCCGGCAAGTAGCACCAGCGCCGTCGGCGCAGCCGGGCGGCACCGAAGCCGGCGTCCGCTCGGTCGCCGATCTCAGCGGCTGGGCGACCGCCCCTGCGCTATTGCGGGCAGTGGGCGGCGCCGAGCCTCACGTCGCAGCTCATGGTGGCGACGTTGCCGTCGCACTCGTTCACCGGTCCGTCGCCCGAATAGAGGCCGAGGCGGAGCGGCCCCACGACCTGCGGCAGGGTCCCGTCCTTGACCTTCAGCTTGACGCGGCTCCTGCCGTTGATCCGTACATCCCACTTCTGCAGGCCCTGGGCGGAGCCCGGGATGCAATCGGGCGGCAGCGCGTTCGAGTAGTTCCGGTAGCGGTGCAAGCCGTGGGTGAAAGTCCATCCGTCGCTCGGGCCGCACGTGGGCTCCAACCGGTCCGGGAGATGCAGGTCCAACACCGTTGCGCCGCCGGCCCCCTCGTCGGTGATGGTGACCTGCAGGTTCCCCGTCTGTCGCCCGAGCAGGCCGAAGGAGCCCTTCAGCAGCATCCGGGAGTCGCCGGGCCGGCCGAGGCCACGCAGGTTCAACGCCTGGACGTTGGCGCCGGCCGGGCACTCGCCCTCGTGCGCGACGGCCGCGAGGTAGAATGTCGCCGTGCCACTGCTCGTCTCGATCGGCAACGGGCTGAAGGAACCGGCGAATGTCGCGCCGCCGTCGAGGCTGTAGCGCGGGGTCACCGTCTCGGTCGCGTCGTCGTAGTGCAACTCGAGCACGATGTCCCCGGTGACGGGCGCACCCTCGATGGACTCGTCCTCGAGGATGAGCTGCTGGTTCCCCGTCACATAGTTGAGCTTTTCCTGGTGCGCGAAGATCGACAGCCCGGGCGTGACCGGCGGGTCGCTCAGCGTCGCGAGCGACGTGTTGAAATTCACGATCGACACGCCGGCATAGTAGAGGCCGTCGTCGTCCATGCTCTGCACCAGCAGGTTGATGGCGTCGTTCGCCCCGATCGTCTGCGCCGGCATGACGATGCGCGCGACCAGGTCGCCGCTGCCGACCTGAATGCCGGTCATCCAGCTGTTCTGCACGACGGCGGTCGTCTCGAAGCGCACCGGCGTGACCCCCGGAATCGCCACGAAAATCCCCGGCGACGCCAGGTGCAGCAGGCCGCCGGATTCGTGCGGCATGCTGGCGGCCGATGTGAACACCGGACCCATCGTTCCGTCGTCAAAGTCCTCGACCAGGTCGGGCGTACCGTCGAGCGCGCCGTGGACGTTCCCGTCCAACTCGAAGCGGTCGACGGTGTAGTCATAGCTATCGGCCAGCGCGCCGGGCGCGCCGGCGCACGAGAGCACCGCCAGGATCATCGCCAGTATCGAACGCGTCATGTGTCCCCCCCTGGAGCGCAGGCTGCGTAACGGCTCCCGCCCAGACGAGAGGGCTAGTCCACTCAACGCACGGTAGTCAACGGGTGTCCGCCCCAGCCCCGTCCCGCCCCGGCCGGGCCGGGTCAACGCAGCGGCACCGGCAGCGGCAGGTATTCGGCGTAGATCCAGTCGCGGTGCGCCAGCAGCGCCGGGTCGACCTGGGCGCGCAGCGCCGGGTCGGACAGCGTGTAGAGCGGGCGCATCACGTCGAACATCGAACACTGCTCGTGCGGCAGCGGTTCGATCAGCGCCGCAAACGACGCCCAGTACAGGTCGAGCGCGGTCAACTGCTCGCCGAGGAAGAAGCGGGCGCCGCGCGCCTGCTGCTGGCGCAGCAGCCGGGCGAAGAGCTGCAGCAGCTCGCCGATGCGCCGCTCGATGACCGCCGGTGGGTACTGGCCGTAGCCGTAGCGCGCGCCCACGTACTCGCCGATGGCGCGCGCCGGCGAGTCCGGGTCGGACAGGATCCCGTGCGTGAAGTGCATGCGCCGGCACCAGCCCAGGCCGAGCTCGCCGCACAGCTCGTGCAGGTAACCGAACATCGCCGCCCGCGCCGTGGCGTCCGCCGGGATCAGCGCCGGATCCGGCGCCAGGCGTTCGGCCAGGTGCACGATCTCGCTCCAGTGCGTGCGCGGCCGCTGGTCGTCGACCATGATCGCCGGCGCGCTGCTCTGGCCGGTCCACTCGATCAGCTCCTCGTGCGCCGTCAGCCCGCGCTGCGGCACCAGCACGTAGGGGATGCGCTTCACGTCGAAGAGCGCCTTCGCCCCATGCGCCCAGGGGTTGGGGATGCCCTTGGTCAGCACGATGCGCACGCCCTTCAGATGCTTCGCCTCGCTGATCTCGACAAACCTCGCTGCCATGGCCGTCCCCTCCCTCAGTGCCCGCGTCGAGCCGGCGCTATCCGTCTTCCCGGCGGGCGTGGAAGTAGTCGCTGACATAGCGGTGCATGTCAGGCTTGTCGCTGTTCCACCGCCAGCAGCCGCCGTGATCAAGCGCGATGTCGCGGCTGGGATCGAATTCGTAGACGCGGAACTTCTCGTAGCGTTCGACGTAGCGGCGATCGTCTCGGTGGCCGTGCCAGAGGTGGAAGATGGCGCCATCCACCCAGGCGACGTTGCCGCGCACGGCGGCGTGAAACGGACGCGCCCAGGCAGCGAAGTGCACCGACTGGGCCTCATTCGCGCCCCACGTGGCGCGCAGGCCATCAAACTGCCCCACGGCCGCGCACGCCAGCGCGCGGTCGCCGCCGCCGAGCACGCCGGCGTCATAGAACCCGTGCGTTTCGAGCAAGCGGCGCGGCGCCGCCCACGCCAGTCCGAGCGCGACGCCCGCTCGGCTGGCACTGGCCGGCTCGCCCACCACCGCCGGTGCGGCCAGCCTGTGCGCCAGCGTGTACCCCAGCGCGTGGCCCGCCGCGTAGGCCGCCGGCGACGCGACCTGCTCAGGAAGGGTGTCCGCCGGCAGGTTGTAGCGCGCGTGGAAGAGCTGCACGAGCGGCGCGGTGTGTAGCAGCTGGTTGGCGACCAGCGGCCAATCGGGCCGTGTCAGGACGACGTCGCAGTCGAGCCATGCGACTGTCTCACACTCGTCCGGCAGGGATTGCAGCGCCAGATTGAGCAGGCGTTCCTTCTGCCACAGGATGGCGTCGCCGCGCAGCTGCACGAGCACGTCGGCGTCCGCCGCGCCGAGTTCGAACTGCGGCGTGCAGGACAGCTCGACCGCCAGCAGCGGCACCGCCAGGCGCTGGCGGAAGATCCGGTAGTTCTTCAGCCTGGACCGATAGCCGGCGGGATTGAAGTAGCTGGTGATCGCCCAGATACCGTGGCCGCGGTTGCGCGGGCCTTTGACTCGGGATGGCACTATCGCTTATCCGGTGGCGCGGCGTCAGGGTGCGGTTCTGCAACAGAAGAGACGGTACCATCACCCTCGGTCATCTGCGATGGACGCGCCCCTCGCGCTGGGCGATCCCAACGGGGTGATCGTGATCGGCGCCGGCAATGCGGCGTTCAGCGCCGCGCTGTCGGCGCGCGAACACGGCGCCGCGGTCCTCATGCTCGAGCGCGCCGCGCCGGACGAGGCGTTCGGCAATTCGCGCTTCACCGCGGGCTCCATGCGCTTCGCATACGACGGCGTCGAGGACCTGCGCCAGCTGATGCCGGAGCTGACCGACGCGGAAATCGCCAACACGGACTTCGGCAGCTATCCGGCCGAGCAGTATCGGCACGACATCCATCGCCTCAACGACCACCGCAGCGACCCGGAACTGGTCGAGATGCTGGTGACGCGCAGCAAGGCGACCCTGTTGTGGATGCGCCAGCACGGCGTGCGGTTCGTCCCGCAGTACGCCAGTCAATCGATCCGCAGCGACGGCAAGGTCACGTTCTTCGGCGGCTCGACGGTCGAGGTCGCGGGAGGCGGCGCCGGCCTGGTCGATGCCTGGCGACGCGCCGCCGAGCGGGAAGGCGTGCGGATCCAGTACGGGGCGCGGGCGGAGGGTCTGCTGCACGACGCGATGGGCGTGCATGGCGTGCAGGCGCGCATCGACGGTGAGACCGTGGGCATCGCGGCGGGCGCTGTCGTGCTCGCGTCCGGCGGCTTCGAGGCCAATGCCGAGTGGCGCGCCCGCCACCTTGGGGAGGGGTGGGCGCACGCCAAGGTGCGCGGTACGCGCCACAATACCGGCGACGGCATTCGCATGGCGCTCGACGTCGGCGCCGTGCCGCATGGCCTGTGGTCCGGCTGCCACGCGGTCGGCTGGGATCGCAAGGCCCCCGACTACGGCGATCTGGCGGTCGGGAATCGCTTTCAGAAGCACAGCTATCCGTTCGGGATCAGCATCAACGCACGTGGCGAGCGCTTCGTCGATGAGGGCTCCGAGTTCCGTAATTACACATACGCGAACTACGGGCGGGCAGTGCTCAACCAGCCGGGCCAGTTCGCGTGGCAGGTGTTCGACGGCCAGACGCTGCATCTGCTGCGCGACGAGTACCGCATCCCCCAGGTGACCCGGGTGGCGGCGACGAGCCTGCGCGCGCTGCTGGCGCAGCTCGACGGCGTCGATGCCGACCGCGGTTTGCAAACCATCCAGCAGTTCAACGCCGCTGTTCGCGGCGATGTCCCGTTCGATCCGAGCCGCGAGGACGGGCGCGCAGCGAGCGGGCTCGCGGTCCCCAAGTCGAACTGGGCGACGCGCATCGACACGCCCCCCTTCGAAGCGTACGCGGTGACCTGTGGCATCACCTTCACCTACGGGGGACTGCGCATCAACGAGGCCGCGCAGGTGCTGGATGGCGCCGCTCGACCGATCGGCGGGCTGCACGCGACCGGGGAGCTAGTGGGGGGCCTGTTCCACGCCAACTATCCGGGTGGCGCCGGATTGATGGCAGGCGCGGTATTCGGCCGTATTGCCGGCGCATCGGCGGCGCGACAGTGCGCCCGCCGTGGCGCCGCGGGCGGCGGCTGATGACGCCCCGCCCGCTCGACATCCTGTATGTCGGCACGCTGCCGCCGCATCAGGGTGGGTCGGCCATTTCGGCAGCCCAGCTGCTCGGCGCCATCTGCGAGCGCGGACACACGGTGCGCGCGCTGGCCCCCGCCACCCAGGCGCAGATGGCGACCGGCGATCCGTTCGCGGCGCGCCACCCGCGCATCGCGGTGCGGCGATTCGCCGTCCACGCGCCGTACACGACCGCCTACCGCCCCGCCGACGCCAGCTATCAGCGCAGCGAGGACGACGGCATTCGCCGGTTCCTGCCGGCGCTGGTCGCCGAGCGGCGGCCGGACGTTCTGCTCGTCGGCCGCGAGTCGTTCGCCTGGCACGTACCGTCCATCGCCGCCGCCCACTCGCTCCCCTGCGTCCTCCGTGCGGCCGGCGCCACGACGGTCGGCGTCATCGCAGGCACATATCCGCGCTCCCTCGCCGCACCGCTCATCGAGCAATGGCAGCGGATGGATCTGGTGATCACGCCGTCCAACTACCTGGCCGGAGAGTTGCGACAACTCGGCGTGAGCAAGATCCAGGTGATCCTGAACGCGATCGACCTCACCGTGTTTCGGCCCGCCGCGAAGGACCCCCGCCTGCTCGCGCAGCTCGGCATCCGCGAGGGCGCCACCGTCATCGCGTATATCGGCAACCTCAACGAGCGAAAACGTCCACTCGATCTCGTGCACTCGTCGTCGCACGTCCTGGCGCGCTCACCGGACGTCGTCTACCTGATCGTCGGTGACGGCACACTGCGCGAAGCCGCCATCGACGCGGCGCGCGGGCTCGGAGTCCAGGCGAGCTTTCGCTTCGTCGGCTGGCAGGGCTACGAGCAGATCCCGACGCATATCAACGCGTCGGACATCGTCGTCTTGCCGTCCTTCGGCGAGGGGCTGGCGCGGGTGTATCTCGAAACCCAGGCCTGCGCGCGCGTGTTGATCGCCAGCGACACGGGGCCGGCGCGCGAAGTCGTCACGGACGGAGAGACCGGTCTCTTGTTCCCGGTCGGCGATGTCGGCGCACTCGCCGAGCGCTCGATCCTGGCCGTACAGGACGCCGGTCTGCGCGCGCAGATCGGGCGCGCGGCACGCGAGCGGGTTCAACGGCACGAGATCGGCACCGCGGTGACCCAATACCTCGACGCACTCGAGCGCCTCGTTTGGGCATCCAGCCTCTGAAGTGGACGCAAGCGCCTCCCACGCAGGGGACGCCGCCGCGGCCGCGCCGGGCGAGGTAAACGCCGTGCAGCGCCTTCCGCGGCTAGGTTTCGCATTGACAAGATTACCCGCAGGTATGGTAGCGGTCGATGCAGGTCTGGCGCCCGCCATGCCGTTCTCTTGGGGGGACAATGCGATCGACGACTGCGACCACCGCCACCTGTGCCACGTCTCGGCTGACCTTCGTCATCCTCCTGCTGAGCGCGGCATCGGCCGCCTCGGGGCAGACGTTGACCGGCGTCACGGCGGCGAAGAATCCCGCCAACAGCCCTGACCAGATCTACGTCGACTTCGCCAACAGCTACGAGCGCGAGAGCGCGGTCGCCGTCACCAGCGCCACCGCCACCAACTTCTCGACCCGCTACCTGGCGCTGTGCAGCGCCGACGCCGGCTTCTTCGGCGGCCCGCTGTGGCACACCCTCGATTCCAACTACACCGTCGGCTTCACCGCCAGCGCGCCCGGCGCCTATCGCCTGACGGTGCAGACGCGGCGCAAGGGCGACATGCACCTGGTGGAGGACAACATCCTGGCGGCGGACCACTACGCCGATATGACCGCGCTCACCGCCTCGTCGACCGGCGGCACCATCACCGGCAGCCTGAACCTCGCCGACCCCGGTGCCGCCGTCGACATCCCCTTCGTCTTCGATCCGATCAGCGTGCCGTTCAACCAGACCGCCAATGTGACGATCTTCGGCGTCAGCAACGGCAGCGGCATGGCGCACTCCCTGACCTTTGCCTGGTCGCAGACGGCGTACTCGCCGAACGGCGGCGACGAGGCGGCGATCCGCCTCGGCGGCACCTCGGATGATGGCACCGAGACGGCCGCCGACTATCCGGGCGTGCCGGCGCGCGTGCAGGCCGAGGACGGCCATTTCGTCACCGTGACGCTGGTGTCGTTGTGCGGCAACGGCGTCATCGACAGCGGACCGAGCTATACCGAGCTGTGCGACGATGGGGCGCTCACCGGCACACCCGCATCGTGCTGCAACGCGAATTGCACGCTGCGCCCGGGCGGGACGCCCTGCCGCCCGATCGCCGCGGCCTGCGACGTCCCCGAGTCGTGCAGCGGCGGCAGCGGGGCCTGTCCGCCGGACGGTGTCGCACCGTTCGGCATCGTCTGCCGCGCCGGGTCGGCCGGCGAGATCTGCGATATCGACGAGTCCTGCGACGGCAGCAGCCCGGACTGCCCGGCCGATCTGGTGGCGGTGGGCGGAACGCCCTGCCGCGCCGCGGCGGGGGCCTGCGACGTCGGCGAGAGCTGCGACGGCGCCGCCAAGGCCTGCCCGGCCGACGACGTCGTCGCCGACGGGACGCCGTGCAGCGACGGCCAGTTCTGCAACGGCGCCGAGAGCTGCCAGTCCGGCGCCTGCAGCGACGCGCCCAACCCGTGCGGCGGCGGCTGCGACGAAGGCCTCGATCAATGCTTCGTCGGCGCCTGCGCGCCGCAGCCGCAGACGACGTGTCGCGCCGCCGAGAAGGGATTGTTGCTGTGGAAGAACAGCGACGACGATGGGCGCGACAAACTGCTGTGGAAGTGGATCAAGGGCGCGTCGACCACCGGCGCCGAGTTCGGCGACCCGACGACGAGCGCCGACTACGCCCTCTGCGTGTACGGTGGCGCGCCGGGGACCCTGCTCGGATCGCTCGAGGTGGCGGCCAACGGATCGACCTGGAGAGCGCTGGGCGCCGTCGGCTACACCTACTTCGACCCCAGCGGCGCCGCCGGCGGCGTGCAGAAGATCAAGCTGAAGGGCAGCGCCGCCAACAAATCCAAACTGCTGGTCAAGGGCCGCGGCCTGAACCTGCCCGACCCGCTCGACGGCGGACCGTTGGCGACGCCGGTGACCGCGCAGCTGGTCAACGAGTCGAACGGCCTGTGCTGGAGCAGCGCGTTCACGGCGCCGTCGGCGAACGACGCCGCGCTCTTCAGAGCCAAGACCCCGTGAGCGCCCGGCGCGGCGGGGGCCGACCCGCCGCCGCGCCGCCGCTTGCCCGAAATGAGTCGTTCCACCTACCCTGACGGCATGGCTTCCCTCGCCCGCCACCGAACGTCGCCGGGCGGCCATCCGCGCCGTCGCCGCATCGCGAACCTCTGCCTCGCCGGCGCCCTCGCGCTGCTCGCCAGCGCCTGCGGCAGCGACGACTGCGCCCCAACGCCGGCGCCCACCCCGACACCGGTCGCCGCCTACCCCGCCCCGTGGCAGCGCACCGAGGAGCGGGCGCCGTGCGACAACGTCGCCCCGCTGCGCCAGCCGTTCTTCGGCGACCTGCACGTCCACACCCGCGTGTCGGCCGACGCCACCATCTACGGCACCAAGGTCGGCCCGCGCGAGGCCTACGCCTTCGCGCTCGGCGATCCGCTGGCGATGTCGGACGACATGGAACAGCCGACCCGTGAGGTCCTCATCGAGCGCCCGCTCGACTTCGCCGCGATCACCGATCACTCGGAGTGGTTCGGCGAGGTGGACGTCTGCACCGATCCCACCTCGTCCATCTACGACTCGCAGCGCCTGTGCCGCGTCCTGCGCCTGGCCGAGGACCTCCCCGAGCAACAGTTCGCCGCCACGATCCAGTGGCTCTATCCGGCCGGGGTCCCGGATCCGCCGCCGGGGCTGCCGTTCTGCAATACGCCGGGGGTCGATTGCGACGCCGCCGCGGTCTCGGTGTGGCAGGAGATGCAGGCCGCCGCCGAGGAGGTCTACGACCGCAGCGCCGCCTGCGGCTTCACCAGCTTCATCGGCTACGAGCACACCGCCAGCACCCTCGGCCAGCATCTGCATCGCAACGTCATCTTCCGCAATCACCATGTGCCGCGCACACCGGCGAGCCAGCTCGAGACCGAGCGCGGCGGCGTACCGCAGGGCCTGTGGACGGCGATCGAGACCGACTGCCTCGGCGCCGGCGACGGCTGCGACGCGGTGTTGATTCCGCACAATTCGAACCTCAGCGGCGGCGGCCAGTTCTTCACCCCGGCCGACGGCGCCGAAGCGCGCCGGCGCCAGGATCGCGAGCCGCTGGCCGAGATCCATCAGCAGAAGGGCAACTCCGAGTGCCGCTTCGACCGCCTCGCCGGCCGCGGCGTGCTGACCGAAGACGAGCTGTGCGCCTTCGAGCAGTTGCCCAGGGCGGATGAGGCACCGTTCAATCCGCCGCCGCCGATCGACGAGTACCCGGCGCGCAACATGATCCGCAACGCGCTGAAGGACGGCCTCGCGCTCGAGCAGACGCTCGGCGTCAACCCCTTCCAGTTCGGCTTCGTCGGCAGCACCGACACCCACAACGCCGCCCCCGGCAACACCGAGGACCGCTATTGGGAAGGCGGCGAAGGCAGCCAGGACTCGTCCGACGCGCGCCGCATCGCCAACCACATGGACAACAACCCGGGCGGGCTCACGGTCGTCTGGGCGGAAGAGAACTCGCGCGATGCGCTGTTCGCCGCCCTGCGCCGGCGCGAAACCTACGCCACCAGCGGCGCGCGTCCGGTGCTGCGCTTCTTCGCCGGGACGCTCGACGGCGTCGCGTGCGGCGCGCCCGACTTCCTCGAGCGCGCCTACGCCACCGGCACGCCGATGGGCGGCGAGCTCGGCGAGGAGCGCCTCGGCCCGAGCCCGCGCTTCGCCGTCCTGGCGCTGAAGGATCCCGGGACAACCGACAACCCAGGCACCGACCTGCAGCGCGTGCAGATCATCAAGGGTTGGATCGATGCCGACGGCGCCACACACGAGCGCGTCCACGATGTCGCCGGCGATGCCGGCAACGGCGCCGACGTCGACCCCGCGACCTGTGCCCCACGCGGCGCCGGCGCGGCCGAGCTTTGCGCGGTGTGGGAGGATCCGGAATTCGATCCGACGCAGCGCGCCTTCTACTACGCTCGCGTGCTCGACAACCCGACCTGCCGCTGGAGCACCTGGACGTGCAAGGCGGCCGGCGTCGACCCGTTTGCCCCGGATTGTACCGCGCAAGTCGAGCAGGCCGGCAGCGAGTTCGCCGACTGTTGCCTGACCCGCGAAGACGATCCGTCGCTGCAACCGATCGTGCAGGAGCGCGCCTGGTCCTCGCCCGTGTGGTATCGCCCCGACGCCATCGGCAGCCTGGGCGGCACCATCCACTTCGGCCCCGGCCCGGGGGCCGATCGGCTGGATCTCTCGATCGCTCTCGCCGCCGCACCCCTCGGCCGCGGCGACGCGCCGCTGACGATCGAGCTGGTCGACGACGACCTCATCTATCGCGAGACCGTGCCGGCATCGGCGCTGACGCAGGACGGCCAGGGCGGCGCGACGCTCCGCATCCAGCGCGACCGTCTCGACCTGTCGAAGGCGAACCGCGTCGACCACTTCGTGTCCGTGCAGATCAGCAGCGGCCTCTACCGCTCGACGCACACGCGCCTGTGGCGCGCGACGGCGGACGCGCTGGCGCCAGAGCCTACCCCGCAATGACCCGGCGCCGCGCGCTGCACTTCGCGCTGCTCGGCGCCCTGCTGTTCGGCGCCGTGCGCGTGTGGCCGTCACCCAGCCCGGCGACGCGCGACCCGATCGTCGTTCGCTCCGCCGGCGAGATCGACGACGCGCTGCTGCTGCGCGAGGCGCTGGCGCGTGGCTTCGACCACAGCGATCGGATCGCGCGCGCCCGCCTGGTCGCGCTCGGCCGCACCCTCGGGCTGGCGCCGTCCGACGACGAGGTCGCCCTCGAGCAGCAGGCGCGCGCGTTTGGTCTGCACCGCACCGACCCGCTCCTGCGCCGCCACCTGATCGAGATGATGCGCCTCAGCGCCACGCGCCCGGAGGCCGCCGAAATGCCGGCGGAAGACGAGCTGCGCGCCTACTTCGCCGCGCACGCCGCCAGCTACGCGCAGCCCGAGCGCCGCGCGCTGACGCACATCTACCTGAGCCGCGCGCAACGCGGCGCGGCGCTGGACGGCGACGCGGCGGCGCTGCATGCCATGCTGCGCGCCGGGCGTCCGGCCGACGAGGTCGCCGCCCGCGCCGATCCCTTCGCCCGCGGCGCGCACATCGCACTCGCCACCCGCGCGCAGCTGGCCGGCATCCTCGGGCCGCGCGGCGCCGATGGCGTCTTTGCGCTGCCGGTGGGACAGTGGTCGGAGCCCATCCCCTCGTCGTACGGCCTGCACCTGGTGCTGGTCGAGACGCGCGCCGAGGGCGGACCGCCGCCGTTCGACAGCGTGCGCGGGCAAGTGCTGCACGCCTGGCTGGACGAGCGTGCCGAGGCCCGCCTGCACGCCTCGCTCGCCGCGCTGCGCCGGCGCTACGACGTGCGCGTCGCCCTCGCAACGCCGCAGTAGCGGCGCGCCGCCGGCGCGGCATGGGACTTGCGATTTCCCACCCGCCGGCCCATTGACAGAGAGGCGCCGCTCGCCCGGCGCCCACCCGGCGCGGTTCCCGCCGCGCCACGATCGCCAAGGAGACCGCCGATGAAGTTCATCC
>JBOHWA010000437.1:0-9442 GCA_050735855.1 Binatia bacterium | reverse complement strand
GGCGTGCACCCCGCGCTGCGGCCGCTGCCGCCCGCCGTGCGCTCGCGCCTGATCGCCGGCGGCCTGCTCACCTTCCTCGCCCTCGATGCGCGCCAGGACTTCGCCATCTGGCAGCACAAGCGCTACGTCCACCCGCCGGCTCTCGCCGCCGGCGACGGCCCGATCGGCAAGTACCGCAGCTGGGCGGCGCGCTTCTATCAGACGCCACCTCCGCCGGCCGTGCCCACCCCGGTCTAGGTCCGCGAGCCTGGCGCGCCGCCGTCGACCCGATCGACGAAGGCGAGGAACGCCGCCAGGACAGCCTCGGGCGCCTCGAGCTGCGGGTAGTGGCCGATGCCCTCCAGGAGGACCACGTCGGGATTCGGCACCAGCTCCCGGTAGCGCTCGGCCATGTGGCGGCCGGAGACGGGATCCGCCGGACCGTTGATGAAGCGCAGCGGGACGCGGGCCTGCTGCAGGGCGCCCACCCAGCGGTCGCGGAAGCGGCGCCGCTCGGCGATGTAGCGGATGACGCGATGGGCGACGCGCGGCCCGTCGTTGTAGGCGTTGAGCTTCCACACGGTGTGCAGCTCCGCGGCGCTCGGCCGGGTGTGGGGACCGAACACGGCGGCGAAGCTGCGGCTGAAGCTGCGCTCGTTCATCAAGCGGCCGAGCAGCGGGCCGAGCGGCGAGTGCAAGAGCTTCTGCACGAAACGCGCGCGGTGCAGCTCGGGAAAGATGCCGCCGTTGAGCAGGCACACCGAGCGCAGCGAGAAGCCGGCAGTGCCCTCCGCCTGCCGCGCGAGCAGTTCCTGCGCCACGCTGCTGCCGTAGTCATGTGCCAACACGTGCGCCGCCTCGATGCCGAGCGCCGCCAGCAACGCTTCGTGCAGCGTCGCCTGCTCGCGCAGCGAGTAGGCGTGGCCGCGCGGCTTGGCGGAGAGGCCGAAGCCCAGCATGTCGGGCGCGACGACGCGGAAGCGTGCGGTCAGCGCTAGCCACAGTCGGTGCCAATCCCACGATGCGCTGGGAAAGCCGTGCACGCACACCAGCGCCGGCCCGGCGCCGTCGTCGCGGTAGAAGATCTCGTGTCCCTGGTGGCGGAAGATGCGCCCACCGCGGCGCCAGGCGTCCAAGTCCATGCCAGCCGTCAGGTCGAGGGCTCGCCGGTGAAGCGGTGCCGCCGGACTGTGCTGCCACACGCCGGGAGCATGCCGCTACCGATCGATGTCTCGCGCTACCGGATCACGCGTACAGACCCGGGAAGTTGCTCTGCTTGATGCTGAAGTTGGGGAAGACCGGCGCCATGGCGCCGAGGCTCATGCCCAGGTGGGCGAACAGGGCCTCGGCCAGCACGTCGCGGAAATCGGTGGTCACCTGCAGGTCTTCGCCCTGGGAGAGCTTGTCGGGGGTGAGGCCCGGCCAGTTGTCGTTCTTCAGGATCAAGCGCCCGCCGGCGATCCCGCCGCCAAGGGCGAACATCGCGCCGCCGTGTCCGTGGTCGGCACCGGCGCCGCCGTTCTGGGCGACGCGGCGACCGAACTCGGTCATGCACAGTGTCAGCGTGCGGCCCAGGTCGCCGCTGCCGGCCAGATCGTCGCGGAACGCCTTCAGGGCGCCGTTGAGCTCGACCGCCTTGCCGTCGCCGTCCTCGCCGCCGACCAGCCCCAGCTGGGTGCTGAGGTTGGTGTGGTGATCCCAGCCGCCGAGATCGACGGCGACGACCTTGACGCCGACCTCCGCCCTGATGATCGCCGCCACGTCCTTGAGCGCGTGTGCGAGCTTGTTGTTGGGATAGACGACGCCGGTCGCCTGGTTGACCGATTGGATGACGTCCACCGCCGACAGCGCCGCGTTGACCCCGGCGCCGAGCGTGTCCGACGCGCCGGCGTAGTAGCCCTGCAGCGCCGCCCGCCGGGCGGCGGCGAAGTCGCCCTCGACCAGGAACGAGTCGATGGCCGAGAAGGCCACGTTCGGCGCGCTGCCGCGCAGGGCCAGCTGCGGGGCATCGGCGATCGACAGGCCGGCGACCGGGTCGGCGTTGTTGATCGCGCTCAGGTAGCGATTGAGCCAGCCGTCGGTGATCGACTTGTTGCCCGGCGCCGCCTTCTCCATGTAGTCCTGCGCGTCGAAGTGCGAGCGCGACGGGTCGGTGCTGCCGGCCAGATGGATCGCCAGCAGCTCCCCGGCGTCGTACATCTGCTTCATGCCGGTGCACAGGGGGAACAGGCCGAAGCCGTGTGTGTCGCCGCCATTGAGCTGCAGCTCGGTGCCCGCCGCGACAGCGATGTCGGGCCGCACCGTGTAGTAGGTCGGATCGAACGCCGGCACCACCAGGCTGAGCGGGTCCGCTCCGCCGCGCAGGAAGATCGCCACCAGGACTTTCTCGGTCACCGGTGCGGCGAACAGGCGGCGGGGGAGGAAATAGGCCGTCGCGGCGACCGCGCCGGTCTTGATCAGTTCTCGTCTCGTCAGCTTCATCGCACGACCCTCAGTGGGTGAGGAATTCCGGGCTCGAGAGCAGGAACGCGCCGGCCTGCTCGACCTGCTGGGCGTCCGTCGCGCCGATCGAGTTCAAATAGTCGATCGCGGCACTGCGGGTGGCGGGCGACACGCCGCCGAGCGGAAAGAGCACGGTGATGACGTCGTCGACGATGTCCGCGTTGGGCTGCGCGCCCGACACGCCCCAGCTCGCCGCCTCGGCCTGGGCCGTCGCCTCGACCAGGTTGAAGCGCTGCACGATGGCGCCGGGGCTGGCCCAGACGACCGAATCGTCCGGATAGCCGGTCGGCGGGTCGGCGTTGCGGATGCGCTCGCCCAGTGCCGTCAGCAGCAGACGGACATCCTGGTAGTCGGTCACGGCGGGATCCGGATCGGCCCCCACCGCGCGCAGCAGGCTGGGCAGCAGCACCACCGGCCGCTTCACCTTGCTCTTGCGGTACTCCGGAAAAAGCTGGAACTCCTTCGACGTGAGGATCGTCTCGGTGACCTGCGCGAGCTGATCGCCGTCGCCCTGCGCGGCGATGAACGTGGCGACGCAGCGCTCGACCAGCACGAAGGGCGGTGCCTCGTCGACGAAGCGCCGCACCAGTTTGGTGCACAGGAAGCTCGCCGAGCTCGGGTGGGTGGCCGCCAGCTCGATGGCGTCGAAGCCTTCCTGCTCGCCATCGCCAGGCAAATTGATGATCTGCCCGAGCACCGTCTTCGGGCCGAGGAAGTCGTGCCAGCTGTTCTGGTAGCGGAAGCCGGGATACCCCGGGGCGAAGAGCAGCTCGTTGTTCCACTCGTTGCGCCAGCCGGTGAGGGCGCGCGCCACTTCCTTCACGTCGCTCTCGGTGTACGGCGCCGTAACCCCCATGGTGTGCAGCTCGAGCAGCTCGCGCGGGAAGTTCTCATTGTAGCCGGTGCCCGGCGGCACGCCGACCTGGTTCTGGCGTTGGTCGAGGTAGTCCAGCATCGCCGACCCGCGCGCCATCTGCACCACGCTGGTCGTGAAGTTGCCGAGGATCCACGGGCGAATCGAATCGCGCAGGTACGATGGCGTGTTCCACTTCTGTTGCCCGGCGCTGCCGGCGACGTTGTAGTGATTGAACCAGAAGTCGACCAGCACTGCTTCAAGCTGCCGGTGGCTGGCGGCGGCGCGGTAGATCTCCGACTCCTCCATCTGCTTCCACACGTCGCCCTTGTTGCCGCCTTCGTGCCCCGGGCAGGTGCCGGCGCCGTTGTTCGGATAGCAGTCGCGCACCTCGACGACGCTGAGCTCCAGGCTCGGGTAGGTGCTCGCCAGGGTCGCCTCGACGGCGGAGTCGTCGATCGCGCCGGGGTTGAGTTGCTCGTCGATGTAGCCGTTCAGGCCGAGCGCCTGGATGCGACCGATGGTGTACGGATCGGGCCCATACGCCAGGCGGTCGAGCAGATGGCGCTGCTGCGCCGGCGAGACGCAGCTTTCGTCGTGCGCGCCGTTGTCGGTCAGATCGCACTCGACCGACATCGCCTGGATGCCCTCGACGCTCTGATAGAAATGGCCGCGGGCGATGCCCTCGACGCAGTCGACCAGCGTCGCGATGGTTGCGGCGGCCGAGCACTGACCGGGAAACATCTGCGCGATCGGCGTCGTCGCCGCGACGCAGCGCGACTGCGCTTTGCTGTCCAGGCGCTGCACCTCAGCCTGAATCTTGCCGCGCAGATCCTCCAGCGACTGTGCCAGCATTTCACCCTGCAGATTGTCGCTCGAATGCGCCGGCAGATCGGGCGCCGCCCCGGCGCGGCGATTGTGGCCCTTCAGTCCATCCTTCACGCCGCCGCGGGTGACGCGCCACATGTCGTCGACGATGCGGTTGGCACCCTTGAGGATCTCCTCCTGGCACTGCGCGCCGTCGCTGTCGACGTCGCCGTCCACCACCGCGGCCCCGAGGTCGGCGCCGAAGATCGCCGCCGCGATCTGCAGCGCCGCGTCCTGCGCCGCGGCGTTGATCGCCGTGGCTCCGGCCGAGCCGAAATCCGGCGCGTCGGCGGCCTGGCAGTGCACCGTGTCGCGATCGATCGTGCGCTGCTGTTTCTTCGCCACCTTGCCGCCGACATCGTTGGTCAGGCAGGCCTGCGGCGTGAGCGTGTCGCCGGGGTCGCCGAGCTTGTCGGTCTGACCGTGCGTCGCGTAGTGCAGGCACTTCCAGTTCGACTTGCCCTGCTGTCTGACCACGTCCGCACCGGCCTTGGTGAGGTGGTTGAGGCAGCGCTGCTGATCGGTCGACTGCGGCGCGGCCAGGGCGACGCCGACGGACGCCGCGATGCTGAGCGGTCCGGCCAATACCGCGAACGCGAAGCGCCGGTTCAAGGCGATCATACCGAGTCTCCCCCCACGCATGTTCTGCCAGTCGCGGCGTTGCCGCCACCCACCCGTACCGCGTCGCATCGCTACTTGGCCCTGAAGAAGGAGGGCTCCTGGTGCGTGATCTCGCCCAGGGCCACCGACAGGCAGAGGCCGTCGCTACTGCGCAGCTGCACCGTCGCCTGCGTCGCGCTCTGCAACGCCGCCGGGATGCCGCCCGGCAGTCCCGCGCCCTTGCCGATCACGATGACCTTCGATTGGCCGACGTCGCCACCTTTGTAGAGCAGCTTGAGGATGCCGTCGGCGGCCAGCGCGCCGTCCTTGTACCGATAGCCCTTGCCCGGGCCTTCCGGGTCGTTCGGCGCCTTGCCGATCGATTTCCAGCACGGCTTGCCGTCGCAGGTGTCGCCGGCGCGGTCGATCAACAGGTCGCCGGCGAGGGTGTTCGCGTCAGCGTAGACGCACAGCAGGTAGGCGGTGCCGCTGCCGCCCTGTCCGACGTCGAGCGGGTTGCCCAGGTCGTCCTGCGCCAGCGCCGGCCCCTTCAGCAGCTTGGCGACCAGCTTCTCCTTGCCGGGCACGTCTGCCTTGATCTGGAAGAGGCCCTTGGCGAAGCCGGTCGCACAGCCGAGGTCGGCCGTGGCCGGGCAGGCGGGCGGCGTCGCGGTCGGCGTCGGCGTGTTGGTGGCGGGAGGGGTGTTGGTCGGGGTCGGCGTATCGCCGCCGACCGCGATGTTCAGCGTCACGAAGCTGGCCGCGTCACCGGCGGTGCTGCCGTTGTCGTTGACCGCGTTGCCCCACGCTTCGAGGGTGGCGACGGTCGCCGAGCCCGGGGCGGTCCAGAGGAAACTGAACTCGATCGCGCCGCCGACCTCGGCCTTGGGCGCCGTGTGGGTGATCTCCTGGCGCGCGCCGGTGCCCGGGATCGCCTGCGTGTTGGTGGCGAACGCGCCACCCGTCGCCAGCGTCCCGAGCAGGGACGACACGTTGAGGCCGGCGTGATCCTGCCCGCCGATCTCGAAGACCGTGAGCTTGAACGCGTGCACCGACAGGGGGCTCACCGCCGGCGGCCCGCCACCGCAGTCGAGGCATTCGAGCGTCACGCTCGGGGCGCTGCCGCCGCCATGGCAGAAATTGCACCCCTGGGCCGGGATCGGAAAGCTCGTCGTGGCGATGCCGGTCGGGAAGGCGTGCGCCGCGGCGGCCCACGCGAGCACCAACAGACAAACCAACCCCCCCAGCTGACAACCCGACTGTCTCATGATCACACCCGCTGCCCCCATGTGAGGTCTTCGCACAGCGGGATGATCAGGAGCAAGGAACTTCGACGCGACCGGCTGTCCCGGCCGCCGAGCGGCTAGAGCGCGCGCTGTGAGACGAGCACCCCGCCCGGGTGGGCCACGTCGGGCGCCTCGATGCCGAGTTGCCGCCGCACTTCGGCGATGGGGCGAGCGAGCAACTCCTCGTAGCGCGCCAGCGGCAGCCAGGTGGCGCGGCGGCCGCGGCGCCAGGCGCGCAGCAGATAGCGCGGCCAGGCCAGGGTCAGATCCTTCGGCCCGATGACGACCGCCGCAAGGACCAGGAAGCCGACGCCGCGGGCGGGAAACTGGGCGAAGGTGAACGCCAGGTTGGCCGCCTCGCCGGCCTCGTCACGCCCGTAGCCGGTGAGCACGTGAAACAGGTCGTGCATGGTGTCGAAGCGCTCGAAGAACCAGAGCTGATCCTCCGACGTCGGCGCCTGGGTCGTTTCGGCGTTGCGAAACTCCATGACGATGCCGTCCGGGGACAGGGCCTCGCCGCGCATGAAGTCGGCGTAAGCCCGACCCAACGTCCCTTCCGGCAGCGCGGCGAGCCCGGGCAGGTCGGCGAGCGCGTCGAGCAGCGACGGCTTCTCCGCCAGCAGGCGGCGGCCATCGGGGTGGGCCTGCAGGCGGGCCATGGCCTGCACGTCGGCGGTTCCGCCGACCGAGTTGATGAACTCGATGACCTTGTCGGTCCGGTCGGGGTCATCGATGATCGCGCGCAGGGCGCGCCAGGCGCGCGGCCAGTCCGCCCTCCGGCGCGGCTGCGGGCTCTCAACGGCGGCTGCACGTCCGGCGGTGTTCTCGATCGTCTGGTCCATGGTGTCCCTCCTCGTCGCCTGGGAGAGTAGCGCCAGGGCGAGGCGAATGTCCTCACGGAATGTTGATGATTTCCTTCGGAATCGAGGCGGCGATGCCGGTCAGGCCGAGCTCGAGGGCGCTGGCGAGGGCCTGTTGCAGCAGCGCGCGACCGCGGCGTTCCTCGGCCCGGCGCCCCCGGGTCAGCAGCAGGCGGCCGTACTCGATCTGGGTCCCGACCAGCGCCGGCCGCGCCCCCAGGGCGAGGTTGGTCGCCAGCGCGGTCTCGAAATACCCCGCCGCGACGTCGCGCTGCCGTTGGGCCGCGGCGAGCACCCCGAGGTAGTGCGCCACCGACCCGCCGTAGGTGCGCAACAGCGGGCTGACGGCGTTGCAGGCGGCGAAGGGCTCGAGCAGGGCCTGCAGGGCGCGGCAGCGGCGGGCGTCGCCGAAGCCGGCGGCGAGCTCCGCCAGATGGGTGATGGTCGGCATCCACCACTCGTCGCGCCCGATATCGGCGAACTCGTGGCGCGCCAGCTCGTCGAAGGCGCGCCGCGCGTCGTCGGCGGCGCCGATGGCGGCGTAGACGTAGGCGGTGATGGCGGGCAGGAATGGGCTGTTGAAGTAGAACTGGCGGGTGACGCTCTCGACGCCGGTGCGAAAGTCGCCCGGCAGGACCAGGACCTCGCCATAGGTCGCGACGATCTCGTCCGTCGCCTGCCCATAGTCGCCCAGGTTGCCGCGCAGGCGCAGCCACCAGTAGACGTGCCATTGCAGCACGCCGCTGCTGGCCGGATGCTGCAGGCGCCGGCCGAGATCGAAGCACTCGCGCATCAGCGTCGCCGCGTCGGCAAAGCGCCCGTCACACAGCGCCCGCGCCACCCAGTACCACTTGCCGATGAGGACGAACGACGGCTGCCGCAGCTCGTCCGCCAGCCGCTGGTAGGCGGCGGTCTCGCGATCGGCCGCGGCGAGGTCGCCGCTGAACAGGAAACTCGCGGCGCGGTGCTCCATCGGCAACAAGCGCCGTTCGCCCTGTCCGGTGCGCTCGGCCAGCTGCGCCAGCTCGCTCGCCGCCAACCGGCGGGCGCGGTCGTGATCCGGGCCGAGCAGCGTCCAGAGTTGCGCCGCCTGGGCATCGAACAGCGCGGTGAGATCGCCGCTCTGGCGCGCCAGGTCCACCGCCTGCCGGCACAGGTCCGCGCGCGTGTCGATCGAGTCCTGGTACGGCGGGACGCTCGACAGATGGCTCAGCAGGCGCGAACGCAGCGCCGGCTCGCGCTCGCCCAGCGCCGCCAGCGATTGCTCGAGCAGCATGCGCAGCTCTTCCGCCGGCAGCGGGCCGGCCTCGGTCCGCTGGCCGAACAACAGCGCGGCGCGCGCCAGCAGGTCGGGGCGGTCGAGCGTGCGCGCCAGCGTCGCGGCGCGCCGACAGGCCGCGCGCGACTGCTCGCGCACCCCGGCGGCCGAGTAGGCGTCGGCCAGCGCCAGCAGCAGCTCGACGCGCTGCTCGAGGCTGCCGGCCTCGGGGTTGAGCTCGAGCAGTTGCAGGGCCCGCTCGCAGTGCAGCACCGCGTCCTCGTAGGCGAGCGAGGCCTGCGCGCGCAGGCCGGCGCGCAGGCCGAAGTCGGCCGCTCTGGCCGCCCCGCCGGCCGCCGCCGCCTGAAACAGATGGTGCGCCAGCTCGGCCAGGTGCGGCTCGAGGTCGGCGGCGTGCAGCGCCTCGAGCACGTCCGCCACGCGCTGGTGCAGACGCAGGCGCAGCGGCGTCGACAGCTCGGCGTAGAGCGTCTGCCGCACCAGCGCGTGGGCGAAGGCGTAGCGACCGAGCGCCGGCGGCTCGACGGCGGCCAGGCGCGCGGCGACCGCCTCGTCGAGGGCGGCGAGGATCTCGGCGCGCGGCAGCGGGCCCTCGCCGTCCAGGGCGCCGGCTCCGGCCGCCGCGATGATCCGTTCCAGCAGGGCGACGTCGAAATCGCGGCCGACCACCGACGCCACCGCGAGAACCCGATTGCACATCGGAGAGAGGGCATCCAGGCGCCGGCCGATGGCCTCGCGCACGCTCTGCGGCAGGAGCACGCCCCAGCGCTGCGGCTCGTCCGCGTCCCCCGGGCGCAGCCGGCCCTCCGATTCGAGCAGGCGCGCCACCTCCTCGAGGAAGAAGGGGTTGCCCTCGGTCATCTCGACGACCGCCGACAACAGCGCCGGGCTGGGCGGGCCGCCGGCGCGCGCGGCCAGGAAGCGACCGACGTCGTCCGGGCCGAGTCCCTGCAGGAGGATGCGCTCGCAGAGCGGCGCGCGCGCCAGATCGCCGAGGACGCGCGCCAGCGGATGCTGGCGGGTGAGCTCGACGTCGCGGTAGGTGCCGAGCAGCAGCAGCCGGCACTCGCCCATCTCCCGCGCCAGGTACTGCAACAGCATCAACGAAGGGCGGTCGGCCCAGTGCAGGTCGTCGAGCAGGACGACGAGGGGTTGGGCCATGGCGCTGGCGGCGAGAAACGTGGCGACGGCATCGAAGAGGCGGAAGCGGGCTTCG
>JBOHWA010000436.1:0-4688 GCA_050735855.1 Binatia bacterium | reverse complement strand
CCGACGCCGGCGTCGGCAAGACGGTGGTGAGCAGCAGCCTGATCGATCGCGTCGTCGCCAAGCTCGGCCGCCGCCTGGTCGAAGTGCCGGTCGGCTTCAAATGGTTCGTCCCCGGCCTGATCGACGGCTCGCTCGGCTTCGGCGGTGAAGAGAGCGCCGGCGCCTCGTTCCTGCGCCTCGACGGCGGCGTCTGGACGACCGACAAGGACGGCATCATCCTCGGCCTGCTGGCCGCCGAGATGACCGCGGTGACGAAGCGCGACCCGGGCGAGCTCTACGAGGACCTGACCAAGGAATTCGGCGCCCCGGTCTACGAGCGCATCGACGCCCCCGCCAGCGCGGCGCAGAAGCTGATCCTCGGCAAGCTCTCCGCCGCCGATGTGCCGGGCAACGAGCTGGCCGGCGAGCCGATCGTCGCCAAGCTCACGGAAGCGCCCGGCGACGCCAGCCCGATCGGCGGCCTCAAGGTCGTCACCCAGAACGGCTGGTTCGCCGCCCGCCCGTCGGGCACCGAGGACGTCTACAAGATCTACGCCGAGAGCTTCGTCGACGCCGACCACCTGCGCCGAATTCAGGAGGAAGCGCAGGCCCTGATCGGCCAGGTCTTCAAGGCCGCCGGCGCGTAGGGGGGATGATGGCGGGCCGCTACGACATCGTGATCGTCGGCGGCGGTGTGGGCGGCAGCGCGTTGGCCACCGCCCTCGCGCCGGCGGGGCTCGCCGTCCTGGTGCTGGAGAAGTCGACGGTCTTTCCCGATCTGGTGCGCGGCGAGTGGATCGCGCCGTGGGGCGTGGTGGAGCTGCGCGAGCTGGGCCTGTACGACCGGGCGCTCGCCGCCGGCGGCCATCATCTGTCGAGGCATCAGACGTGCGAGGAAGGCGTCTCTGCGGAACAGAGTCTCCTGGCCGCGCTCGACCTCGGCGCGCTGGTGCCGGACGTCGCGGGCCCGCTCTGCATCCGTCATCCGGAGCTGTGCCAACTGCTCAGCGACTGCGCCGCGGCCGCCGGCGCCACCGTGCGACGTGGGGTGACCGACGTACGCATCACCATCGGCGCGGCGCCGGCGGTCGAGTACCGTCACGACGGCAAGACCCATCGCGCGGCGTGTCGGCTGCTCGTCGGCGCCGACGGACGCGGTTCGCAGGTGCGCCGCCAGGCGGAGATCGAGCTGCACAGCGATCCCACCCATCATCTGTTCGGCGGCCTGTTGGTCGAAGGGGCCGCGCAGTGGCCGGCGGACCTGCAGGTCGTCGGCACCGAGGGCGACGTCCACTTCCTCGTCTTCCCGCAGGGCAACGGCCGCGCGCGCCTCTACCTCGGCTACGCCACCGAACAGGCGCGCCGCTTTACCGGTGCGCACGGCCCGCAGGCCTTTCTCGAGGCCTTCCGCCTGCGCAGCCTGCCGGGCAGCGAACACCTCGCCGGCGCGCAGCCGGCGGGGCCGTGCAACTCGTATCCCAATGCCGACACGGCGGCCGCGACCGTGGCGGCGCCCGGCCTGGTTCTGCTCGGCGACGCCGCCGGCTCGAACGACCCCATCATCGGCCAGGGCCTCTCGATCACGCTGCGCGACGTCCGCTTGATCCGCGACGCCCTGCGGGCGGCTCGCGACTGGTCCCCCGCCCTCTTCGGCGACTATGCCACGGAGCGCGCCGAGCGCATGCGGCGGCTGCGCTTCAGCGCCGCGGTGATCTCGACGCTGATGAACGAGTTCGGCCCCGCGGCGGACGAGCGCCGCGCCCGGGTGCGCGAACGCCAGATGCAGGACCCGTCGCTGCTGTTGCCGCTGATGACGACCTTGCTCGGCCCCCACAACATCCCGGCGGAGACATTCGAGGAAGCAACCCGCCAGCGCCTCTTTGCGCCTGGGTAGATCGCTGGCTGCTACGCGGCCCGCCGGGCAAGAGCGGGCGGCCGCCCGCTCCGAGCCGTGGCGGAAGACCCGTCAGCCCGCGCTGCCGCGCCGGCCGGCCGGGTTGGGGCGCAGCGTGTCCCAGGCGTGCTGAATCTCCACCGTCTTGCGGTGCGCCAGCTCCTGCAACTCGGGGCCGAGGTCGGCGACGCGGTCGGGGTGGTACTCCTTCATGCGGTCGCGATAGGCCTGCGCCAGTTCGTCGGCGGAGGCGCCGCGCGAGACGCCGAGGACGCGGTACGGATCCCCGGCAGGCTCCGCCGCGGGCGCACGGCGCGGCGCCGATGCGGCCGTGAGGGCGGCGCGGAGCATGCGCCACAGCACCCACAGCAGTGCCAGGGTGAACAGCCACCGCATCATTCTGGGGCCGGACCGGCTGTCGTCGGACCTGCCGCGGTCGTGCCAGCCGGCGTGCTGTCGTTCAGCAGACGGAAGAATTCGCTGTGCGGCGACAGGATGACCGTCGTGCCCTCGCCGAGCGTCCGGCGGTAGGCCTCGAGCGTGCGGACGAAGGCGTAGAACTCGGGATCGCGACCGTAGGCGTCGGCGAAGATGGCCACGGCCTGGGCGTCGCCCGTGCCGCGCACGATCTCCGACTTCTGCCGCGCATCGGCCATGAGGATCTGCACCTCCTTGTCCGACTCCGAGCGGATCTTGCGCGCCTCCTCGTCGCCCTCGGCGCGGAACTTCTTCGCCAGCCGCTCGCGCTCGGTGCGCATGCGCTCGAAGACATTGAGCTCGTTCTTCTCCGGCAGGTCGACGCGCTTGAGGCGCACGTCGACCACTTCGATGCCGTACTCGCGCGCCTTCGTATCGCTGCGCTTGGTCACGCTCTCCATCAGGTCGGCGCGCTTGCCGCTGATGATCTCGCGCAGGGTGTGGCGGCCGAGGGTCTCGCGCAAGTTGGAGTAGACGATGTCGTCGAGGCGCGACTGGGCGCCGTTCTCGTCGCGCACCGAACGGACGAACTGCAGCGGATCGACGATGCGCCAGCGCGTGTAGTTGTCGACCACCAGTTGCTGCTTGTCGCGCGTCAGGATCTCCTTCGGCGAGCTGGCCTGATCGAGCAGCCGGCGGTCGTAGTAGGTGACTGTCTGGATGAACGGAATCTTCCAGTACAGCCCCGGCTCGCGCACCACGCGCACCGGGTCGCCGAGCTGCACCACCACCACCTGCATCCACTGCGGCACGACGAAGAGCGCCAGGTTCCACACCGCCAGAGAGACGGCGACGATGGCGGCGAGGACGAGCCAGCGCTGGTCCATCAGTTGGTCGCCGCCGACGGCGCCTCAGCCGGACGCCGCGGCATGTACGCATCGAGCGGCAGGTACGGCACCGCCTGCTTCGCCGCCGCGTCGTCCATGATGATCTTGTTCATGCCCGGCAGGATACTTTCCATCGTCTCCAAATAGAGGCGCCGGCGAGTGACGTCCTTCGCCTTGGCGTACTCGGTCTGCAGCGCGGTGAAGCGCTGCGCCACGCCGGCGGCGTCGCGCACCTTGGCCTCGCGGTACCCGTCGGCCTCATTCAAGAGCTGCGCCGCCTGGCCGCGGGCGCGCGGCACGACGTCGTTGGCGTAGCCGCGCGCCTCGTTGATCAGGCGCTCCTTGTCCTGCTGGGCGCTGATGACATCCTTGAAGGCGTCCGACACCTGTTGCGGCGGGTCGACGTCCTGCAGCTTGACCGTCACCACCTCGATGCCGGCGGCGTAGCGATCGAGGATCGCCTGCAGCACGCGCTGCGCCTCCTCCTGCACCTGCTCCTTGCCCTCGGTCAGCGCCTGGTCGATGTCGGTGCGCCCCATGACCTCGCGCATGGCGGCCTCGGCGGCGGCGCGCACCATCTCCTGCTGATCGCGGATATTGAAGAGAAAGTCGGTCGGCCCGCCGGCGTCGGCGCGGATCTTGTACTGGACGATGGAGTCGAGGGAGACGATGTTCTCGTCGCCGGTCAACATCAGCGCTTCGACGGGCACCTCCTCGTAGCGCGCCGGCGGGCCCTGGGCGACGGTCCGGAAGCCGATCTCCTCCTTGCGAATGCCGGTGATGCTGGGCCGGAGAACCTCCTCGATCGGCCACGGCACGTGATAGTGCGGGCCGGGCTCGCTCTCGCGCACCACCTGGCCGAAGCGCAGCACGATGCCACGCTCGTCCGGCGCGACGATGTAGATGCCCGAGAGGAGCCAGAAGCCCAGGACGACGACCGCGACGAGGAACGGATTGATGCGCCAGCCGCCCGTGTTGCCTCCACCCCGCGCCCGCAACCGGGCCCGCAGGGTCTCCCACATGGCCTGCAGATCGTCGCGCGGGTCGGCTTGGGGACGGCGAGGGGGCCATTCGTTGCGCTCGGGCATAAGTGGCTGCATGGTGCGGAGCCCGCGCCGCGCTGTCAACGCGCGCGACGAAGCAATGCCGTGGTCGGGAAAAGACGCTCGACAGGGGCACGGGCATCGGCATGATAGGGGACTGGAGGACGCGGACGATGATCGACAACCTATCGCGGGTGATGCTGGGCGTGCTGCTGGTGGCGGCGGTGGGTTGCGGCAGCGACGACAGCGACGACGGGACGGTGCCCGGCGGCGCGCAGTGCAACAACTCCTGCACGACCTACCCGCAGTACTGGCTGGCGAGCTGCCCGGCCGGCGAGCGCTGCATCGAGTTCCGCAACAGCTGTCCCAACACGGTGTCGCTGTCGTACCAGATCGGCTGCAACGCCAACGGCCAGCCCGGCGCACCGACCTGCAACTGCACGCAGGGGCCGACGCTCGCCATGGGGT
>JBOHWA010000435.1:0-3729 GCA_050735855.1 Binatia bacterium | reverse complement strand
GGCCGAGCCTCGCCGGCGGCCGCGCCGCGCACGCCGCCATCGTCGAGGCGGTGCGCCTGGTGCAGGCCGGACACGCCGATGCGCTGACCACCGCCCCCATCTGCAAGGCCAACCTGGTGGCAGCCGGGATGGCCGGCAGCGGGCACACCGAGATGTTGGCGGCGCTGGCCGGCGACGTGCCGGTGCGCATGATGATGGTCGGACCGCGCCTGCGCGTCGCGCTGGTCACCACCCATCTGGCGCTCGCGGCGGTGCCGCGCGCCGTCAGCGCGCCCCTGGTCGGCGAGACCCTCGCCGTCGTCCACCGCGCCCTGCGCGAACGCTTCGGCATCGCCCGGCCGCGCCTCGGCGTCGCCGGGCTCAACCCACACGCCGGCGAACAGGGCGTCTTCGGCGACGAGGAGATCCGTGTCATCGCCCCGGCGGTGCGCGCCGCGCGCCGCCGGGGGATCGACGCGCGCGGCCCGCTCGCCGCCGACAGCCTGTTTCCGCTGGCGCTCGCGGGGCAGTACGACGCAGTCGTCTGCATGTACCACGATCAGGGGCTGGCGCCGTTCAAGCTGCTGCACTTCGCCGACGGCGTGAACTTCACCGCCGGCCTGCCCTTCGTGCGCACCTCGCCCGACCACGGCACGGCGCACGACATCGCCGGGCGCGGCATTGCCGACGCCCGCAGCATGGCCGCCGCCCTGCGCCTGGCGGCGCAGCTCGCCGGCGCGACGGCCGCCAGGCAACCGCGCCGGGCGGCGTGAAGGACGGCGAGAGCAGCTGCCAGCGCTCGCGGGTCCAGGGGGGGGACGTGAATCCGGCGATTTTTCGTGAGTACGACATCCGCGGCGTGGCCGAGCGCGACTTCGACGCCGCCTTCGCCCACTCCCTCGGCCGCGCCTACGCGGCCTCTCTGGCCGCGCAGCAGGTCGCGCCGCGCCACGGGCGGCTGCGCATCGGCGTCGGGCGCGACTGCCGGCTGACCTCCGACGCCT
This sequence comes from Binatia bacterium, assembly GCA_050735855.1. Lineage (GTDB taxonomy): Bacteria > Desulfobacterota > Binatia > HRBIN30 > CADEER01 > JBOHWA01. Next base: position 2,746 of record JBOHWA010000435.1, on the reverse strand, counting down.
ACGCCGACGCGCTGCGCGCCGGCCTGCTCGAGTCGGGGCTCGACGTCGTCGATCTGGGCGTCTGCCCGACCCCGGTGGTGTACTTCTCGCTGTTCGAGCTCGACCTCGACGGCGCCCTGCAGGTCACCGGCAGCCACAACCCAGCCGAGGACAACGGCTTCAAGATCTGCGTCGGCCGCTCGACCATCCACGGGCCCGCCATCCAGGCCCTGCGCCGGCTGCTCGAGGCCGGCACGGCGCCGCGCGGCGCCGGCCGGCTTACGGCGGTCGACATCGTCTCGCGCTACATCGCCCACCTGACGCGCCGCTTCGGGCGCCTGGCGCGGCCGCTGCACGTGGTCGTCGACGCCGGCAACGCCACCGCCGGCCCGGTCGCGCCGCCGATCCTGCGCGCCCTCGGCTGCCGGGTCGATGAGCTGTATTGCGACATGGACGGCCGCTTCCCGCACCATCACCCCGACCCGACCGTCGAGGAGAACCTGCGCGACCTGATCGCCCGGGTGCGCGCGGTCGGCGCCGACGCCGGCCTGGCCTTCGACGGCGATGCCGACCGTCTCGGGGTGGTCGACCGCCACGGCCGGGTCATCTGGGGCGACGAGCTGCTGGTGGTCTTTGCCCGCGACCTGCTCGAGCGCCACCCCGGCGCCACCATCGTCTCCGAGGTGAAGTGCTCGCAGCGTCTCTATGACGACATCACCGCCCGCGGCGGCCGCGCCATCATGTGGAAGGCGGGCCACTCCCCGATCAAGGCGAAGATGCGCGAGACCGGCGCCCTGCTGGCCGGCGAGATGAGCGGCCACCTGTTCTTCGCCGAGGGCTACCACGGCTACGACGACGCGGTGTACGCCGCCTGCGCCCTGCTCGACATCATGGCGCGCACCGGCCAGGGCGTCGACGCGCTGCTGGCCGATCTGCCGACGGCCTACGCCACGCCGGAGATCCGCGTCGACTGTCCGGACGCCATCAAATTCGCCGTCGTCGATGCCGCGCAACGCCATTTCCGTGCCAGCCACGAGGTGATCGACGTCGACGGCGTGCGCGTCCGCCTGCCGCACGGCTGGGGCCTCATCCGCGCCTCCAACACGCAACCGGCGCTGGTGCTGCGCTGCGAAGCCGACTCGCCCGCCGCGCTGGCCGAGTATCGCGCCAGCTTCACGGCACTGGTCGAGACGCTGCGCGGGCAGGTCGCCGGCGCCGCATGACACGTGTCCGCATCTGATATGCGCTCGGCAGCTCAGTAACGCCGCCGTCAAATTTGTAACGATGTCGTCATCTCGGGTTGAGTTGGGGCGACCCCATGTGGTACCCAGAAGCGCCTCGCAGGGGCGGGGCACGGGAGATGGATACGAACGGAGCAATGGACGTGACGCTCGCAATCGCGGGTTCGTCACACGAGGTTGAACAGACGTCGTGGGAATCCGCGACGTCAGGGTCTGCCTGGGGCGCCTATGGCTCTTCCCCACTCAGGAGGCCGCGGATGCAGGAGGGAGGAACCTATGAGCGCTGCGAATCAGCGACCCATTCGAGCCTTGGGAATCTTGGTATCACTCTGGGCTCTTTCCGGGTGTACGGCCACCGGCCGTCGACCCGTCGATCACTCGCGGGGGGCCGATCAACGGACGACCTCCCGTCTCGCGCCGGCGGAGCGGGAATTCCCCGCTGACGCAGGCCCGGCAGCCAGAGCCGGCCAGCCCGACACGCTGTCCGACCCCGACTTTGCCGCGACCCACCCTGGGGTGCAGGACTTCGTCGAGCGCTACCAGGGGAGTCTGCGCCCATACATCCAGCGTGCGCTGCAGCGCGGGAGCAAATACCTGCCCAGCATGACGACCATCCTCGCCGAGGAGGGCGTCCCGCCGGAGCTGGCCTACCTGCCCATCGTCGAGAGCGGCTACAGCGTGCACGCCGCCTCGCACGCCGGGGCGGTCGGGCCGTGGCAGTTCATCCGCGGCACCGGGGTGCGCTACGGCCTGCGCATCGACGGCTACGTCGATGAGCGGCGCGACCCCGAGAAGGCGACGCGCGCCGCCGCCCGCTACCTGCGCGACCTGCACGATCGCTTCGGCGACTGGCACCTGGCGCTGGCCGGCTACAACAGCGGCGAGGGCAACATCCAGCGCATCCAGAACAGCAAGGCGTGCGGCGACTACTGGGAAATGAGCGAGCGCGGCTACCTGCCGCGCGAGACGACCGAGTTCGTACCGCGCTTCCTGGCGGCGGTCGAGGTCGCCACCCAGTCCGAGGAGTACGGCTTCGACGTGCCCCCCAGCGCCCCGGCGCGGTTCGACCTGGTCGAGGTCACCCGGCCGATCTCGCTCAAGGCGGTGGCCAAGTTGTGCGGCTCCTCGGAAGCGGAGATCCGCGAGCTCAACCCGGCGCTCAACCGCGGCCAAGTGCCGCCGCGCGGCTACGCCGTCCGTTTGCCCAAGGGGACCGGCGACGCCTTCCAGGTCGCCCTCGCCTCGTACCGCGAGCCGGCGCCCGTCGTTCAACCGCGCAGCCGCACGGCGCGGCTCCACCGCGTGCGCCGCGGCGACACGGTCGGCTCGATCGCCCGCCGCTACGGTGTCTCGGCCAGCGCCCTGATGAAGCACAATGGCATTCGCAGCGCCCGCGGCCTGAAGGCCGGCGCGACGATCAAGATTCCGTCCAAACCGACGCGCCGCAGCGGCGTCGTCGCCTCGCGCAACGTGCGCCGCAGCAGCCGCTACGATTGATTTGCGACGCCGAGGGCTCGGCGCTGGAG
>JBOHWA010000434.1:0-5448 GCA_050735855.1 Binatia bacterium | reverse complement strand
GGGTGGAGCGGGCGCTCCGTCGCACGCTGAACGCGCGCGAAGCAAGCTTCGCGCTATGAAAGCGGCAGCAAGCTGCCGCACTCCAAACAGTCATCTAATGAGGGAAGTCGATCAGCCCCGCGGCGCGGCGCAAGCTACCGTGCTGAGCGCTGGCGCAACTCGCCCTCGATGCCGCTGACCATCTGGTCGACCGTCCGATCGGCGGCACGCTTGGTCTCGATGGTCCGCACCGCGTACATGACGGTCGAATGGTCCCGCCCGCCGAACTTCTCGGCGATCGACGGAAACGACGCCTCCGCGACCGTGCGCGCCAGATACATGGCGATCTGACGCGGATAGGAAACCTCGCGCTCGCGCCGATGCGACACCAGGTCCGCCACACTGAGGCCGAAGCGACTGCTCACCGTCTCCTGGATGATCTCGACCGAAACGCTGTTGCGGGCACGCGCGTACGGACCCAGCGCCACCGCCGCCAGTTCCGGGGTGATCGCCGTGTGGCGCACCGAGGCCATCGCCGCCACCCGATTGAGCGCTCCCTCGAGCTCGCGCACGCTGGCACCGCTGCACTGCACCAGGAGCTCGGCGACTTCCTGGCTGAGCTCGATGCCCTGCGCGCCCGCCTTGGCAAAGAGGATCGCCAGCCGCATCTCGCGCGTCGGCGGATGCACGTCGGCGATCAACCCGCCCTCGAAGCGGCTGCGCAAGCGCTGCTCGAGCCCGGCGATCGCCGCCGGCGGCTTGTCGGACGTCAGCACGATCTGCTTCTCGGCCCCGTACAACGCATTGAAAGTGTGGAAGAACTCCTCCTGCGTGCGCTCCTTGCCGGCGAGGAACTGGACGTCGTCGAGGATCAACGCGTCAACCTGACGGAAGCGTTCGCGAAACGCATTCATCTGATCCTGGCGCAACGACGTGATCAGCGCGTTCATGAACGACTCCGCCGACAGGCACGCCACCTGCAAGCGCAGCCGCTTGCTGAGCAACTCGTGCGCGATCGCATTGATGAGATGCGTCTTGCCGAGCCCGACGCCGCCGTGCAGAAACATCGGATTGAAACGTGTCCCGGGCGACGCACTGACCGCCTGCGCGGCCTGGTACGCGACCTCGTTGGCGGCGCCGACGACGAAATTCTCGAACACGTAGTGCGAGACCAGCCGGCCGATCTTCGGCGCCCGCGCCCGCAGCGCGCTCGGCGGCGGAACCACCGGCGCCGGCAACGACGCGACACGCATCGGCGCCCGCCCGTCCGCGACGATCACACGTACCGCACACGGCGCGCCCGAGAGCGTGCTCAACGTGTCGCGGATCGAGGTCAGGAAGTGCCGCGTGACCCACGCTTGAAAGAAGCGACTCGGCACCTCGAGCCGGATTTCACCGCCGACACCTTCACATCGTATCGGCTCGATCCATGCCGCGAAGTTCCGCTCGCCCAAGTGCTGCTGCAACAATGGCAAAGCCGCCGACCAGAGTGCCTCCATGCGCGCCCACCCCTCGTACAAACCGTTGGCGAACCGGCCGATCGGGACACGCAGCGACTTTCCACACCTGGGGAGAACTCACTAACCCACCGCCACCGCACCACTTCTCCCCACCATCCACAGCCCCGTACACAGTCACTACGCAACACCGCGCCCGCCCTTCCGTGATCGGAAGGCGTCGCGTGCACCCGATGAACGTCATCTGAGAATCGAAAAGAGACAGAGTCAAAAACGGAGAGGCGCTTCTTCTATTCCCGAGTCAGATTGCTGTCAAGAAAATTCCGGCACTACGCGCGTGCTCGATGCGTGCGATCGTCATCGCGCGAGCAGACGCGTCGTCACCGCGTGCGCGCGCGCCGTGGCACGCGAAAAAAACTTCCGCCCGATGCGCGCCGCGCGCGTCACGCAGAAAATTTTCGGCGCGTCGCGTGCGCGGTCGACGCGCGTCAGTCGCCGGCGGCGCGCGCCGCGGCGCGCTCGAGCACGATGACGTTGATGAGGCTGCTCGCTTCGGGTGCACCGGTGATGGCGCGCCCGTTGATGAACAGCGTCGGGGTCGACTGCACGTTCAAGCGAACGCCTTCCGCGACATCGCGTTCGAGCGCGCGCCGCGTCTCATCGCTCTGCAGACAGGCGAGGAACGGTTCGCGCGCCACGCCGACCTGGTCGGCATAGGCGAGCAGATGGTCGCGATCGAGCTCGGTCTGATGTTCGAACAGCAGGTCCTGGTATTCCCAGAACTTGCCCTGCGCGCCGGCGCACTGCGACGCCATCGCGGCGAGGCAGGCATACTTGTGGAACGACTGCTTCACCGCCGGATTGCAGGCGGCGTCGAGCGGGAAGTGGTGGAAGCGGACTTGCACGTCCTTGGCGAAGCGCGGCAGCACCGCTTTGAGATTCTGGTGCGCCTTGGCACAGTGACCGCACTCGAAGTCGGAGAACTCGACGATGACGACCGGCGCCGTCGCCGGCCCTTTGATCTGCCCGCCGTCGAGCGTCGGCTCCGCCCGCGGCAGCTTCGAGTACCATTCATAGAACTCCGGTTGCTGGGTGCGGATCTCTTCCGGGGTCAGCACCGTCGCGCCGCCGCCGCTCGCCTTCCAGCCGACCGCCGCGACCAGCAACACGCCTCCCACCCCCGCCAGGGCGACGATGGTGCGCGTGCGTCCCTGCCAGGCGTCCGCCCCGCGCCCCGCGGCGCGGGCGCCGGCGTAGAGCATGGCGCTGCTGACCAGCAGCCCGAGGTTGACGACGTACAGGCCGCTGCACAGCAGGCAGACGGTGCCCAGGACAAAGAACGCGATATAGGCGAGGAACGCCGAGTAGAGCACGCCGGCGATCGACACGGCGAAGAGGAAGGTCGCCGCCTGGCGGCGCTGTGAGACGCGTGGCGCGCGCCAGGCGATCAGCGCCAGGGCGCCGCCGCCGAGGTAGGTGATCAGCGCCCACCAGGCGACCGGAACGCCGAGGACGTGGGCGTAGTCGCTCGACAGGACGAGGTCGCAGTTGACGGCGTCGTTGACGTTGCAGAAGCTCGTATACCCGGCGCCGGCCGCCAGCCCGGCATGGACCTGGGCCAGCAGGATGCCGATCGCGAAGCCGCAGGCGGCAAGGACCAGAGTCGCAACGGCGGCGCGCTTGGCGGGCATCGGGCGCGATCTTACTCAGTTGGAAAATGCGTTGCCAGTCAGCGGCGCGGTCAGCGCGCCCTGCGGGTGATGCGACGGCGGGCGACGTTGACCCCTTCGGCGCGGAGTTGATACCGTCCCATCCGCCGAGGAGTTACAGAAGGTCACGTCGCCGTGCAAACCGTGCGCACGACGACGGTCCCCTGCCGAATTGAGTAGAGCCGTGCGAGTCGCGCACATCGCCCCCGTCTTCCCTCCCTACCGCGGCGGCATGGGCACGGTCGCCTTCCACCAGGCGCAGTCGCTGGCCGCCGCCGGTGTCGCCGTGACGGTCTTCACGCCGCGCACCGGGATCCCGCGCCGCTGCCCGACCGGCGTCACGGTCGAGGAGCTGCCGGCGCTGGCGTCGCGCGGCAATGCGGCCTGCCTGCCGCAGGTCATCGCGCGCGCCGGGCGCTTCGACATCCTCCACCTGCACTACCCGTTCTTCGGCACCGCCGAGCTGATCGCGGCGCGGCGCCTGGCCTGCGGACCGCCGCTGGTGCTGCAATATCAAATGGATGTGGTCGGGGTGCACTGGAAGGCACGGCTCTTCAACCTGCACACGCGGCTGGTGCTGCCGGTGATCCTGAACGCCGCCGACGCCATCCTGGTGACCTCGCACGACTATGCCGCGTCGTCCTTCCTGGCGCCGCGGCTGGCGGCGCTGCAGCACAAACTCACCGTGCTGCCGGCCGGGGTCGACCTGGCCAGCTTCTCCGCCGAGGGCACGCGCGGCGCCGCACGCCAGCGTCTCGGCCTGGGCGAAGCGCCGACGGTGTTCTTCCTCGCCCGCCTCGACCGCACCCATTACTTCAAAGGGTTGCACCTGCTCATCGAAGCCCTGGCGCAGATTCCCGAGGCGGCGCTGGTGGTCGGCGGCGACGGCGAGTGGCGGGCGCAGTACGAGGCGCAGGCGGCGGCACGGCTCGGCGGGCGGGTGCGCTTCGTCGGCGACGTCGCCGACGACGAGCTGCCGTCGTACTACCGCGCCGCCGACGTGGTCGCCCTGCCGTCGGTCGATCGCACCGAGGCCTTCGGCCTGGTGCTGCTCGAGGCGCTCGCCTGCGGGACCCCGGTGGTCGCCTCGCGCCTGCCGGGCGTGCGCACGCTGGTCGACGAGGGCCGCACCGGCTACCTGGTGACGCCCGGCGACGTCATCGAGCTCGCCGCCAAGCTGGCGCAATGCCTGCGCGAGAGCAGCCGGCTGGGCCCCAACGCCACCGCCTTCGTGCGCGCCCGCTACAGCTGGGAGGCGATCGCGGCGGAGCTGATCGGCGTCTACCAGGCGGTGATCGCCGGCCGCACGGAGCGGCGATGACGGCGCCCGCCCGCCGTCCGGTCCTGGTGGTGCTCGGCACCCGCCCCGAGGCGGTGAAGCTGGCGCCGGTGATCGGCGCGCTGGCGGCGTCGGCGACCCTCACCCCGCGCGTCTGCGCCACCGGCCAGCATCGCGAGGTGCTCGATCAGACGCTGGCCGCGTTCGACATCCGCCCCGATTGCGATCTGGCGGTGATGACCCCGGCGCAGGATCTGTTCGATCTCACCGCCCGCATCCTGCTCGGCCTGCGCCCCCTGCTCGATGCCGAGCGCCCGGCCGCCGTGCTGGTGCAGGGCGACACGACGACGGCGCTGGCGGCGGCCCTGGCGGCGTACTACCGGCGCATCCCGGTCGGCCACGTCGAGGCCGGCCTGCGCACCGGCCGCCCCTACGAGCCCTACCCGGAAGAGATGAACCGCGTGCTGACCTCCCGCCTGGCCGCCTGGCACTTCGCGCCGACCGCGGCCGCGGCGGAGAACCTGCGCCGCGAGGGCGTCGCCGCCGCCAGCATCGTCGTCACCGGCAACCCGATCGTTGACGCGCTGCGCTCGGTGGTCGCCCGCCTCGATCGCGCGCCGATCGCCCCGGCGCTGCCGGCCGAGCGCCTGGCCGGGCGCCGCCTGGTGCTCGCCACCACCCACCGCCGCGAGAGCTTCGGCGCGCCGCTGCGCGAGATCTGTCTCGCCCTGCGCGACATTGCCGATCGGCACGACGACGTGCTGGTCGCCATCCCGGTGCACCTCAACCCGGCCGTCCAGGCGCCGGTGCGCGAGTTACTCGGCGATCATCCGCGCATCGTCCTGACGCCGCCGCTCGACTATCTGCCCTTCGTCGACCTGATGCGCCGCGCCCATCTGATCCTCACCGACTCCGGCGGCCTGCAGGAGGAGGCGCCGTCGCTCGGCGTGCCGGTGCTGGTGCTGCGCGACGCCACCGAGCGCCCCGAAGTGATCGCCGCCGGCGCCGCCCGACTGGTCGGCAC
>JBOHWA010000433.1:0-2572 GCA_050735855.1 Binatia bacterium | reverse complement strand
GAATGGGCGGGGCCGTGACCGCCCTGCGGGTTGCCTTGCTGGTGTGCGGCGTCAGCGCCGCGGCACACGCGCACGGGCCGCCGGCAGAGATCGCCTTCTGGGGCGGTTTCCCGCCCGATGCGGCGCGCTGCCAGCGCGTCATCAGCCGCGCCGCCTCGCAGTGCATCGCGCGCGTCGCCGCGGCGCGCACCGGCTGCCTCTCCGGCGAGCTCGCCGGCACGGCCTGCGACGAGACCGAGCTCAGCGCCGACGTCGCCGCCGCGCGCCAGCGGGCGCTTGACCGCGTGCAGCGCTCCTGCACCGTGACGCAACTGCAGAACCTCGGCTACGTCGACCTGAGCGACGCGTTCCGGGACGTCACCGACGCCTGCCGCCAGATCGACACCGCCTCGACCTCCGCCGCCTTCGGCCCGGCCATGGTCGGCGGCACGCTGAGCAGCGTCGACGAGCTCACCGGCGCCTGCGTCACCGCCGGCGCGCGCGCCTCGTCGCGCCTGCTGCGCTACTCGATGCGCGCCTATCAGCAGGTGCTCGACCGCATCGCCGCGCTCAACCTCTCGGTGGCCGAGAAGGAGCGCCTGATCGCGTGGGCCGACCGGCGCATCGCCAGCGCGCGCGCCAGCAGCCGCAACGAGATCCTGCTCGCCTGCGGCGCCGACGACTTCAGCTACACCTACCGGCGCTCGGTCGACACCTTCCTCGACGACGTCGGCACCCAGGCGGCCTGCATGGCGCAATTCGTCTACGTCCAGGACGCCATCGTCTGCCCCACCCCGACCTGCGGCAACGGCATGCAGGAGCCCGGCGAGGAATGCGACGACGGCAACGAGTTCGACGGCGACGGCTGTCGCGGCGACTGCATCAAGACCGAATGCGAGGTCTTCGCCAACAGCTACGACCTGATCCAGCGCGCCATCTTCGAGAACCACGGCTGCACCAACGACGCCTGCCACGGCAATGCCCAGACCGGCGGCCTCGATCTGCGCGCCGAGGCGTCCTATGACGCGCTGCTCGACATCGCGTCGGCGGTCGATCCGGACCGCCACCGCGTCGAGCCGGGTGACGCGGGTCTGAGCGTGCTCTTCCTGAAGCTCGCCGGCAAGACGCTGCCCGATCAGTACCCCACCGGCGCGACCGGCGTCGGCGCGCCGATGCCGTCGATCGGCAACGGCCTGAGCGTCGACGAGCTCGAGGCCCTGCGCCTGTGGATCTACGGCGCCGCGCCGCGCCACGGCGCGATCAAGGGCGTCGCCGAGCTGCTCAACGCCTGCGGCGCCGAGCCGCAGCCGATCCGCATCAAGCCGCTCGATCCGCCGGCGCCGGGTGTCGGCGTGCAACTGCACATGCCACCGTGGACCGTCGATGCGCACAGCGAGCACGAGGTCTGTTTCGCCAGCTACTACGACGTGACCGACCAGGTGCCGGAGGAGCTGCGCGGCCCGAACGACACCTTCTGCTACAACACCGAACAGCTGCGCCAGGATCCGCTCAGCCACCATCTGATCATCAGCCGCTACATCGGCAAGTTCCCGGTCGACGACCCGGGCTGGGGCCAGCTGCACTGCGTCGGCGGCCCGCGCGACGGCGAGGAATGCGTCGCCGGCCAGGTCGGCATCTGCGGCGAGGGCGGCGAATGCGCCACCGCACCGGTGATCAAGGTCGGTTGCAGCGGCGTCGGCCCGCCGGACACGACGCAGAACTCGGTCAACTTCGCCGGCGCCCAGCAGACCAACGCGTCCAAGGTCTTCCCCGACGGCGCCTACCGCTGCGTGCCGTTGAAGGGCATGGTCTACTGGAACTCGCACGCCTTCAACCTCACCGACCGGCCGGGCAAGCTCGAGGCGTGGGTCAACTTCACCTTCGCGCAACCCGACGAGCGCAAGTACTTCGCGCTCGGCATCTTCACCCTCTCGTCGATCTTCCAGATGAAGGTGCCGGCCTGCCAGCAGCAGGAGGTGTGCGCCCACTTCCAGTTCCCCCAGGGCTCACACCTCTTCGACCTCACCTCGCACACCCATCAGCGCGGCAAGCGCTGGCGCACGTTCACCGGACGCTTCAGCTGCGAGGGCCAGACGGGCCCGGGCGGCGCCGCGGTTGCCTGCGATCCGCTCAGCCCGACGCAATGCACGGCCGGCAACGCCTGCACCGACCCGGGCGGCCGCGCTCCGATGGCCAACCTGATCTACACCAACGTCCTCTACAACGATCCGGTGGAGCTGACCTTCGATCCGCCGCTGGCCTTCGCCGGCGACGCCGACGATCTGTCGCTGACCTACTGCGCGCTGTACGACAACGGCTTCACCGACCCGGCCCTGATGAAGCGCAAGTCGACGTCGCCGATCACGCCGTTCGGCACCTCGACCTGTCAGACCGCGAGCACGTGCTACGCCGGCAAGGTCTGCCAGCCGTGCAGCGGCGCGACGCCGGAGCAGCGCAACACCTCGTGCGACTCGAGCCCGGGCGCCGGCGACGGCCTGTGCGACGGCTGCCAGCTGAACGGCGGCGTCACCACCGAGGACGAGATGTTCCTGCTCCTCGGTTCGTACTACCGCAAGTAACCGCGGGGCGGGGC
>JBOHWA010000432.1:0-1818 GCA_050735855.1 Binatia bacterium | reverse complement strand
CTCCAGGGATCCCCCTTCGGCCCGGCCCCCCGGGGGCCCGCGGTGCCCAGGTTCAGCCGCGCAGGATCTGGCCCGGCAGGGCGCCGGTGTGGCGGCCGTGCTCGAGGACGACCTGGCCGTTGACGATCAGGGCGACGTAGCCCTCGGCGTCGACCACGAAGCGCGGGCTCTCGGCCGGGAAGTCGCGCGCCAGGCGGGTGCGGCCGACGGCCAGCCGGGTGGGGTCGAAGAGCACCACGTCGGCGGCCAGGCCGGGGCGCAGCATGCCGCGGTCGTAGAGGCCGTGCACCATGGCGGGCATCGCCGTCAGCCGGGCGATGGCGGTCTCCAGCGGCAGCGCCTCGGGCACCCACTGGCTGAGCAACCGGGTGGTGTAGTCGGCGCCGACGAACGACAGCAGGTGGGCCCCGGCGTCGCTGCTGCCGGCCATGACGATCGGATCGCGCAGCAGCTGGCGGATGAGGTCGTCGAAGTAGCTGTTCGGCGGCATCTCGAGGGCGAACTGGGTCTGCAGGTCCTCGGCCAGCGACAGGTCGAGAAAGAAGTCGAGCGGGTCCTGGCCGCGCTCCTCGGCCAGATCGCCAACCATGCGGCCGACCAGGTCGGCGTGGACGGCGTCGCGCACCCACTCGACCTCGACGATCTGCCAGGCGAAGACGAAGGCGCGGCCGGTGGGATCGGCGAGCGCGGCGCGCATCTGCTGGCGCACGGCGGGGTCGCGCAGGCGCCGCTCGCGCTGCGCGGCGGGCTGCGTCAGCGCGTCGCGGAAGACCGGCATCTCGTCGAACAGGAAGGTCGTGTCGAGCGCCAGGTGGGCGCCGAGCTTGTTGGTCGGGAACATCGGATGCAGGCGCAGGCCGTCGCGGAACGCCTCGCGGGCGAACTCCAGGCTGCGCAGCCATCCGTCGGGCGCGGCCGGCAGCAGCGGGGTCAGCACGTTGAGCTCGATCGGCCGGCCGGAGACGCGCGCCAGGCTGCGCAGCAGCTCGCGGTCGGCGTCGTTGTAGCCCTCGACGAAGCTGCGCGGAATGAACTCCAGCGCGCCGCGGCCGAACTCGGCCAGCACCGCGGCGAGGGCCACGAGCTCGGCGGCGGTGGCGTGGTTCGAGGGTACCTCGCGCCCGTCGTGGGCGACGTGGATGTCGAGCTGCGACGATGAGAAGCCGAGCGCGCCCTCGCGCATCGCGTCGCGCACCAGCTGTTGCATGGCGCCGATCTCTTCGGCGCGCGCGGCGCGCGCCGACGCGTCGTCGCCCATGACATAGCGGCGCACCGCCGAATGGCCGACGTAGCCGCCGGCGTTGACGGCGATGCGCCCCTCGAGGCGGCCCCAGAAATCGCCGAAGCCGCCGCCGTACCATTGCATCCCGGCACCGAGCGCGGCGGCGGACATGCCCTCGACGCGGCTCAGCATCAACGCCAGCCACTCGGTGTCGCCCGGGCGCGCCGGCGCCAGCGTGAAGCCACAGTTGCCGGCGATGACCGAGGTGACGCCGTGCCACGACGACGGCGAGGCGACCGGATCCCAGTCGAGCTGCGCATCGTAGTGCGTGTGCACGTCGATGAAGCCCGGCGCGACGACCAGCCCGTCCGCGTCGATCACCCGCCGGGCGGCCTCGTCCACCCGCCCGACGCGCGCCACGCGGCCGTCCTGGATCGCGATGTCGGCGGTGAAGCCCGGCAGCCCGCTGCCGTCGACCACCCGCCCGCCTTTGATCAGGAGATCCCACATGACGCGTCCGCCAGGACCGCTTACACCGCCCGGCCCCCGCCTGACCAGACCGCCGCCGGATGACTGGAGGGCGCCCGGTCCCTCGG
>JBOHWA010000431.1:0-5066 GCA_050735855.1 Binatia bacterium | reverse complement strand
CGGCGAGCACGGCGCCGAGGGACCGGCGCCCTTCACCAGGCTGCCGCGGGGTGACGACGCCAACCAGACCCACAGCCCACGCAAGCGGGCGCCTGGCACGCGGCGGGACGGTGCAGTACGCTGCGCGCGGCCGCGGAGGCCGGCATGGCGGAGCCCGAAGACGAGCGCGATTTCTGGGACGCGGCCACGACAGCCTTCCTGCGCCGTCGCCTGCACCACCGCCGCATGCGCGCCGCGGCGGTGCGCGGCCTGAAGGCGATTGAGGCCGGAGCGGGCGAGGGCCTTGAACTGCACTTCGACGACGCGGCGGAGTTCTTTCGCCACGCCGCCGACTGGATGGCGGCGCACGCCCGCGACCTCTCCGACACGCCGGCGCCGGTGGCGGCCGAGCGCGCGCCGCGCCTCTCGATCGTCATCCTGGTCATTGGATCGCGCGGCGACGTGCAGCCGTTCCTGCCCATCGGCCGCCGCCTGGCGTGGCGCCACCGCGTGCGTCTGGCGACCCATGCCGAGTTCCGCCCGATGGTCGAGCAGGCCGGACTGGAATTCTACCCGCTGGCGGGGGATCCGCGCGAATTGATGAAGTACATGGTGCGCACCGGTGGGCGCATCGTGCCGACGCGGCTCGATCAGATCGTCGAGGACGTGCCGAAGAAGCGCGCGCTGATGGCCGAGATCCTCACCTCCACCTGGCGCGCCTGCACGCGGCCCGATCCCGAGCACCGCGAGCGCCCGTTCAAGGCCGACACGATCATCGCCAACCCGCCGAGCCTGGGGCACATCCACTGCGCCGAGGCGCTGCACGTCCCGCTGCACATGATCTTCACCATGCCGTGGAGCCCGACCAGCGCCTTTCCGCATCCGCTGGCGCGCATTCCGCCCGGCGAGCACCGCGCGGCGAAGAACTACCTGTCGTACGGGGTGAGTGGCCTGCTGATCTGGAGCGGGCTCGGCGACCTGATCAATGACTTTCGCCAGCAGACGCTCAGCCTGCCGCCGGTGCCGGCCGGCGACGGCTACGCGCTGCTCGACGACCACGAGGTGCCCTTCACCTACCTGTGGCCGCCCAGTCTGGTGCCGAAGCCGGACGACTGGGGACCGCACATCGATCTGGCCAACTTCGTCTTCTACGATCAGGGCCAGACCTACCAGCCGCCGCCAGAGCTGAGCGCTTTCCTGGCCGCCGGCGAGGCGCCGATCTACATCGGCTTCGGCTCCTGCGTCGTCGAGGATCCGGAAGCCGTCACCCGCACCATCTTCAGCGCGCTCGAGAAGGCCGGCGCGCGCGGTGTCGTCTCGCAGGGCTGGGGGCGTCTCGGCAGCGGCGAGCTGCCGGCGCACGTGCACCTGATCGACGACTGTCCGCACGACTGGCTCTTTCCGCGCTGTCGCGCGGTGTGTCACCACGGTGGTGCCGGTACGACGGCGGCCGGGTTGCGCGCCGGACTGCCGAGCGTGGTGGTGCCCTTCTTCGGCGATCAGTTCTTCTGGGGCCACGTCGTCGCCGAGTCCGGCGCCGGTCCGACACCGATCCCGATCGACGAGTTGGATGTCGACCGCCTGGCGGCGGCCTTCGCCGCCTGCGCCGACGAAGGAGTGCGCAACCACGCCTATGCCGTCGGTGCGAAGATCCGCGAGACCGATGGCGTCGAGCTGGTGGCGCAGTCCTTCTACCGCCACCTGCCGGTGCGGCTGATGCGCTGCGCGCGCTCGGCCGAGCATCTCGCCGTCATCTACTGCGACCGCTGCGCCCAGCGCGTCTGTCAGGCCTGCGCCGACACGTACCACGCCGGCCACGATGTCCATCCGTATCGCTGCGTCGACTGGGACGCCCACCCGGCGCACGGGCTGGGCAAGGAGCTGCGCTCGCTGGTCGCCGATGCCGCCGGCGCGCTGCGCGCCGGCCTCGACGAGCTCACGCCGCGCGGCCGTTCGCGCCGCGACGGCGTCATCTTCGCCGACGAGTCGGCGCCGCACGAAGATCCCGACCGCCCAATGCGCAAGCTGCGCCGCTGGCTGGTCGGCGACTGAGACCACGAGAGGATCTGTGATGTCCGCGTCCGCCGCCACCCTCGCCCGCCGCCTTCTGCCGCTCGCCGTCGCGCTGCTCGCCGCGCTCCCGGCGGCGGCGCTGCCGACCGCCCAGGTGGTGCTCACCGCCATGGGGTTCAGCGCCGACGAGCAGCAGCAGGTGATGAACGGCGACCTGGTGAGCAGCAGCGCCACCAGCAGCACGGAGCGCGAGCTCGCCATCCACATGGCGCTGCTGATCAACCGGCCGGCCGACCAGCTGGCACAGGTGTTTCGCGACGCGGGCGACTACAAGCAGTCCGCCAACGTCATCGCCTTCGGCGCCCTGGCGGCGCCGGCGACGCTCGGTGACTTCGCCGCGCTGACGCTCGACGACGCCACCGCACAGTCCTTCCTCAACGCCCAGCCCGGCACCGCGGTGAATCTCAGCCCGCAGGAGATCGCCGCCTTCGCGGCGCTCAGAGCGCAGGCGCCGGCCGACGTCGACACCGCCGTCGCCGCCCAGCTGCGCCAGCTGCTGCTGGCGCGCCATCAGACGTACCGCAGCGGCGGCCTGGCGGCGATCGCGCCCTATGCACGCGGCGACGGCGCCCTGCGCTCGCCAGGCGAGGAGCTCGCCGACGCGACCAAAGCCAATGTCACCCTGGCGCAGTTTGCCCCCCACATGCACAAAGTGCTGGAGGTGTACCCGCAGAGCCGCCCCGAGCTCAGCGACGAGTTCTTCTGGGTCAGCTTCGCGAACAAGGGCGCCAACCCGACCATCGCCCTGACCCAGCGCCTGTTCGCCGGCACGGGCGGTGCCTCCATCTTCGTCGACCGCCACTACTACGCGTCGAGCCAGTACAACACGGTGCAGGCGATCAGCGGCGTCCTGCCGGTGCAGGAAGGCTCGGTGCTGATCTACATCAACCGCACCTCCACCGATCAGGTCGGCGGCTTCGGCTCGAGCGTCAAGCGCAGCGTCGGCGACCACATGATGGCGAAGGAGATCGGCGCCTCGCTGGAGAAACTGCGCCGGAGCCAGTGAACGCGCGTGGCCGCCCGCAGGGGACGGCCACGGCGCGCTCGGCGAGGGCTGGATCTACTTGCCGTCTTTCTTTGCCAGCATCTCGATCATGTCGACGCAGCGCGTCGCGTAGCCGGACTCGTTGTCGTACCAGCTCACGATCTTGAAGAAGCGCTTGTTGAGCTCGATGCCGGCGGCCGCGTCGTAGATGCTGCTGCGGCGGTCGCCGATGAAGTCGCTGGAGACGATCTCCTCATCGGTGTAGCCGAGGATGCCCTTCATGGCGCCGTCGGCGGCGGCCTTCATGGCGGCGTTGATGTCCTTCAGCGTCGTGTCCTTGGCGGTGCGGAAGGTGAGGTCGACGACCGAGACGTCGGCGGTCGGGACGCGGAACGCCATGCCGGTGAGCTTGCCCTTCAGCGCCGGGATGCACAGGGTCACCGCCTTCGCGGCGCCGGTCGCCGAGGGGATGATGTTCTGGTAGGCGTTGCGGCCGCCGCGCCAGTCCTTGCGGCTCGGGCCGTCCTGGGTCGGCTGGGTGGCGGTGGCGGCGTGCACGGTGGTCATCAGGCCCTCGTCGAGGCCGAAGGTATCGTTGATCACCTTGGCCACCGGGGCGAGGCAATTGGTCGTGCAACTGGCGTTGCTGATCACGGTGTGTTTGGCCGGGTCGTACTGATCGGCGTTGACGCCCAGACAGAAGGTCGGCACCTGCTCGGGGCCGCTCTTGGTCGGGGCGGAGATGAGCACGCGCCTGGCGCCGGCCTGGAGGTGGCCGCTGGCCTTCTCGAACTCGGTGAAGAGGCCGGTCGATTCGACCACGTAGTCGACCCCGAGCTCCTTCCACGGCAGCGTCGCCGGGTCGCGCACCGACAACGTCTTGGTGGTGCGTCCGTTGACCGTGAAGCTGTCCTCGGTGGCGCTGATCTCGACCGGCTTGCCGCCCAGGGCGAAGCGCCGGTGCGTGGTGTCGTACTTCAGCAGGTACGCGAGGTTGTCGGCCGGAACCAGGTCGTTGACGGCGACCACCTCGATGCCGCGCTCCGCGGCGCCGCGGAAGAAGAGCCGCCCGATTCTGCCAAAGCCGTTGATGCCGATTCGGATTGCCATGTGCCTGTCCTCCTCACAAAGATTGGGCTGGGCTGGGCGGAGCGCCCGGACCGGCCCGACGTATACCGATCGGCGCGCGCCGGGCCAACCATGGCGGGGGGCCAGCGCGCCGACAGTCGTCGACGCGGGCGAACGGGTTGACCGCCCGTCGAGGTCGGCAGTAGGGATCGGGGCAGAGACTGCTTCGACACCCGTAACCCGACGGAGGGAGACCATGAAGAGGACCCTGCTGGTTGTGGCGGTACTGTGGATGGCGGGACTGGCGGCGGCACAGGCACCGAAGGCCTATCCAGGCGCCGGCGGTCCGCGCACCGACCTGGCGAACGACGCCGCCATCCGCGCGCTCTACGCCGAGTTCGTCACCGCCTGGAACGCCCACGACGCGGCGAAGCTGGCCAGCTTTTGGACCATCGACGGCGACGTCCGCGAGCCCGACGGCGCGGTGGCCAAGGGGCGCGACGAGGTCGCGAAGCACTTCGCCGACGAGCACGCGGCGGCGTTCAAGGACACCGAGATCAAGCTGACCATCGACTCGGTGTGGTTCGCCTCCGGCGACGTCGCGCTGGTCGACGGCGCCTACGTCGTCCTCAACGCCGTCGATCCCAACGGCCAGGCCCTGCCGCCGCGCAAGGGCCTGCTGACCAGCGTGCTGATCAAGGAGGACGGCACCTGGCGCGTCGCCGCCAGCCGCTCGATGATCCCGATCCCCCTGCCCTGGCGGCCGAAGCCGTAAGGGGCGGGGCTCGATCTGACTGGAGGGCGCCGGTCCCTCGGCGCCGGGCGGTGGGGCGGGGTGCTCGTTGCCAGCTTTGCCCAAGAAATCAGTAGGCAACAACGGATTACACGGATTCAGCGGATTTCTGAGCCCTACTCCGTCAAATCCGCTCAATCCGTGTAATCCGCTGTTGGGCCTCTGAGT
>JBOHWA010000430.1:0-3157 GCA_050735855.1 Binatia bacterium | reverse complement strand
CGCCGACACCCGGCGCGCGCTCCCGACCTGGATCCCGCGCACCATCGCCCTCCTGGCGGTGGCGCTCTTCTTCGCCGGCGCGGCCGCTGCCGCTCCGGCTCCGGCCCCGCGCCTGCGCAGCTTGTTGAAGGCGGCGCGGGTCGTCGCCAGCGGCCAGGTCGCCGCGGTGACCGAGTATGATGACGGCCGCGTCGCCGTGCTCGATTTCGCCGTCGATCAAGTGCTGAAGGGTAAGCCAGCCGGCGCCCCGCCGCTGCTCCTGGCGATGGTCGAGTTGCGCGAGGGGCCACAGCGCCCCGCCGTTCAGGTCGGCCAGCGAGCCATTGTCTTTCTGCAGCCGGCCCCGCGCACCAGCTATCTCGGCCGCAGGCTGCCCGCCGGGACCTACTACCAACTGGTGCCCGAGTTCGGCGCCCTGCTCGAAGCGGACTCACCGGCCGCAGCCGCCCGGCAGACCGCCATCGTCAACCGCGTGCTCGAATCGGCGCGCGGCGCCGGGCTCGGCGCCGGGGCGCGCCAGCTGACCTTCGACCTGCTCGCCGAGCAGAACCCGATCCTGGTCGAAGAGGCGATCCCCGGTGTGGCCGGGCTCGGCCCGCAGCCGGTGCTCACCGATGCCGAGCTGGCGACCCTGCGCGGCGCGCTGCAGCGTGCCGATCTGCCGCTGCGCGTCCGCGTCTCGTTGGTCGCCGCCGTCGGCAGCGGCGACGTCAAGGCCGCCGTGCCGACCCTGCAGGGACTCACCGCGCCACCGGAAGTCGTCGAGGCGGCCTGGCAGGCGCTCAATGCACTCGGGGCGGCGCCGCCCGAGGCCAGCCTCGACGAGCAGCTGGCCGGCCGCGATCCCAAGCTGCGCGCCGCCGCGGCGCGCGAGCTGCTGCGCCGCGACGGCGTCGACGCGGTCTCGCGCGTGGCGCCGATCGCGCTGCAGGACCCCGACGAAACCGTTCGTATCGCGACGGTCGAGGCGCTCGGCGCGCTCGGCAAGCCGGAGGTGCTGCCGCCGCTCGAGCGGTCCTTCTCCGAGAGCGGTGCTGCTGCCAACGGCACCACGCTGCAGCAGACCACCGGCCGGGCCATCCTGGCCGTCGGCGGCCAGCCGGCCGCCGAGGCCTTCGGTCGCCTGGCGTTCGTCGGGCCGCCGGATTCGCAGTACTACGCGGTGGTGCTGCTGATGACGATGGACGCGCCGCAGAAGGACGCCGTGCTGGCCCGTGTCGCCGCGACGCACCAGGACGAACGCATCCAACACCTGCTCAAAGACGGCCTCAACTTCCACGACCACTGAGGCGCCCTGCCCCGACATGTCCCCCGCCCGCTGCATCGCCGCGCTTGCGCTGCTCGCCCTGGCCGGCCCGGCCGTGGCACACGATCAGTCGCCGCCGCCGCTGCGCGAGCTGCTGCGCATCCAGGGGTACCGCGCCCCGGCGCCGACGGGCGTCAGCGTCGCCCGCCAGGTGACCCTGGTCGTGCTCGGCCAGCCGATCGAGTTCGCCGCCAACGAGTGGCGCAGCTTCGCCTTCCACGAACCCCTCCCTGAGGCGACCCCGAAGGAGAGCAAGCCGTTCACCCTGCAGGGCGACCGCCCGCTGCTGCGCCGCCTCAGCACCGCCCGGCCCGATCAGCAGATCACCATCCTCGCCGAGCGCCGCGCCGGCATGGCCGACCTGTTCGTCCTCGCCGTCGACCGCTGCCCGCCGGAATAGCCGGTCGCGTGCACGCCGGGAGGGCGTCGCTTGTCGGCGCCGGGCGGTGGCAGCCGGGGGGTCGTAGCCAGCACGGCGCCGACAGGCGGCGCCCTCCCAGCGTGCACGCCCTATGACGAGACTCTGCGGGAATGGCGCGGGCGCACCACACGGCTTGACCCCGCTTGCGCGCCCGGCTCATCATCGCGCGATGGAGATCACACGCGAGTTGATTCGCGGCGGGCTCGAGCGTGCGCGGTACATCACCACCGAGGCGGTGGAGACGGTCTTGTTCCTCGCCCTGACCCTGGAGAAGCCGCTGCTCATCGAGGGGCCGGCCGGGGCGGGCAAGACCGAGATCGGCAAGGTGCTGGCGACGACGCTCGACGCCGAGCTGATTCGGTTGCAGTGCTACGAGGGCCTCGACGAAGCCAAGGCGCTCTATGAGTGGAACTACCAGAAGCAGCTGTTGCGCATTCAGGCCGATCGCGACCAGGGCCTGAGCGGCGAGGAGGTGACGCAGCACGTCTTCTCGCGCGACTACCTGCTCGAGCGCCCGCTGCTGCGCGCCATCACCACGCCGCGCCGGGCGGTGCTGCTGATCGACGAGATCGACAAGGCCGACGAGGAATTCGAGGCCTTCCTGCTCGAGCTGCTGTCCGACTTCCAGGTCAGCATCCCCGAGCTCGGCACGGTCACGGCGCAACATCGCCCGGCGGTGGTGCTGACATCCAACCGCGCCCGCGAGCTGTCCGAGGCGCTCAAGCGCCGCTGCCTCTACCTCTGGCTCGAGTTCCCCGGCGTCGAGAAGGAACGCGAGATCATCGCCCTGAAGGTGCCCGAGCTCGAGCCGCGCCTGCAGGAGCACGTCGCCCGCTTCGTCGCCGGGCTGCGCAAGCTCGACCTGCACAAGGCGCCGAGCATCGCCGAGACGCTCGACTGGGCGCGCGCGCTGCGCGCGCTACAGATCCGCGAGCTCAACACCGCCGCGGTGCGCCAGACGCTCAACCTAGTGCTCAAACACGAGGAGGATCTGCGCAAGGCCGACGCCAAGCTGTCCACGCTGCTGGCGGCGGCGACCAAGGGGTGAGGCGCCGGCGATGAAGGACCAGGTGCTGGGCTTCATCGACGCGCTGCGCCAGGCGGGGTTGCGGCCGAGCGTCAGCGAGAGCCTCGACGCGGCGCGCGCCGTGGCCGCGGCGGGGGTGGCGCGGTCGGTGCTGCGCGAGGCGCTGGCCGCGACGCTGGTGAAGGACGCGGGCGAGCGCGCCACCTTCGACGACATCTTCGACCGCTACTTCGCGCTGCCGGTACATCCGGCGGCAGCCAGACGGCGGCCCGCACCGAGCGAGGGTGAGGGCGCGGGGCGCGGCGGCGACGGCGAGGGCCGCGGCCCGCAGCCGGAGGGCGCGGCCGGGCGCGGCGCGGCGGAACGCCAGGAACCGCGCGCCGGCGATGACCCAGAACGCCGC
>JBOHWA010000429.1:0-7249 GCA_050735855.1 Binatia bacterium | reverse complement strand
GGACAGGATGGGGGGACGTTCGCGAAAAAGGCGGCGCCTGGGACTCGAACGACCCCCCATCCTGTCCTTCCCCCGCAAGGGGGGAAGGGACCTTGGGATGCGTATCCGCGATTCCCGCCAGCGACCGACCTAGTGCCTGCGGCGGTTCTGATCGCTTCGGCCGGCCTGATCGCTTCGGCCGTTCTGATCCCTTCGCCACGTGGTTCGAAGCGCTGCGCGCTCGTCGATCGCGGCTGCGGAACGAAGCGGATCGAACGGACTGACATGGTCGGGAGGGCTGTAGCAGAGGCCTGGTGAAGGGGTCAAAAGTAGCTTACCTTGACATCGAATATGCCTTCCCATAAGCGATCGCGCTAGACGCCAAGCGGCCTGCGGCCGACGCATTGAGCCACAAGGAGCGCGTCCACCGGACCCCACACGACCCCTGATCGCGATGCTGGAGCAGTACATTCCCGTCCTCATCACGTTCGCCCTGGCGGCGATCGTCGTGCTGGTCATGAGCAACGTCGGCCGCCTGCTGGGACCGCGCAACAAGACCGCCACCAAGCTCACCACCTTCGAGTGCGGCAATGAGCCGAGCGGCTCGGCCTGGGGGCGCTTCTCGGTCAAGTTCTACCTGACCGCCATCCTCTTCATCGTCTTCGACGTCGAGGTGGTGTTCATGTACCCGTTCGCGGTCGTCTTCCGTCAGCTCGGCTGGACCGGCTTCATCGCCATGGCGATCTTCCTCGCCGTCGCGGCGCTCGGCCTGCTCTACGAGTGGCGCAAAGGGGCGCTGGAATGGGACTGAGCGCCGACGAGATCCTCGCGCGGGTGCGGGCGGCGTTCGGCGAGCGCATCCTCGAGACGCACGCGCACTGCGGCGACGCAACCATCGTCGTCGGGCGCGACGACGCGCCGGCGATCTTTCAGGCCCTGCGCGACCGCCCGGAGCTCGCCTTCAACTTCCTGATGGACCTGACCGCGGTCGACTATCTCGGCCAGACGCCGCGCTTCGAGGTCGTCTACCATCTCTATGCGCTGACCCAGCATGCCCGCCTGCGGGTCAAGATCCGCGTCGCCGAGGACGAGGCCTGGGTGCAGTCGCTGGTCGACCTGTGGAAATCGGCCAACTGGCTGGAGCGCGAGTGCTGGGACATGTGCGGCATCCGCTTCGTCGGCCACCCCGATCCGCGCCGCATTCTGATGTACGAGGAGTTCGTCGGGCATCCGCTGCGCAAGGACTATCCGGTCGACAAGCGCCAGCCGCTCACCGAGGAGCGCGACCCGATCGAAACCGGGTGGAAGTTCTGATGGCCGACCCGGCACTGAAGCACTCGGTCGAGATCGATCCGACCGAGGAGATCATGGAGATCCAGATGGGCCCGTCCCATCCGGCCACCCATGGGACGATCAAGTTCAACCTCAAGCTCGACGGCGAGGTGGTGGTCTCGTGCGACACCGAGGTGGGCTATCTGCACCGCGGCTTCGAGAAGATGATCGAGCAGGGAACCTGGACGCAGGCGATCCCCTACACCGATCGGCTGAACTACGTCTCGCCGCTGATCAACAATGTCGGCTTCATCCTGGCCGTCGAGCGCCTGTGCGGGATCGAGGTCCCGGCGCGCTGTCAGGTGATCCGCGTCATCATGATGGAGGTCTCGCGCATCTGCGATCACCTCACCTGTCTCGGCATGGCGGCCGCCGAGGCCGGCGCGCAGACCGTCGGCTTCCTGATGAACGAGTCGCGCGAGTTTCTCTGGGACATCATCGAGGCCGTCACCGGTGCGCGCGTCACCATCTCGTACACGCGCATCGGCGGGGTGACCAGCGACTTCACCCCCGACACGCCGGCCAAGATCCACGCCGCCTTCGAGAACCTGCGCGGCGTCATGCGCGACTGCAACAAGCTGCTGACCCGCAACCGCATCTTCTTCGACCGCATGACCGGTATCGGCATCCTGTCGAAGGAGGACTGCATCAGCTACGGCCTCACCGGCCCGCTGCTGCGCGCCAGCGGCGTGTCGTACGACGTGCGCAAGGCGCAGCCCTACTCCGGCTACGAGCGCTTCGATTTCGAGGTGCCGGTCGGCGAGACGGGCGACAACTACGACCGCTTCCTGGTGCGCGTCAACGAGATCGAGCAGAGCGTGCGCATCGTCGAGCAGGGCCTGCGCGAGCTGCCCGACGGCCCGGTGCGCATCGACGATCCACGCTACGTGCTGCCCGAGAAGCACGAGGTCTACAGCAGCATCGAAGGGCTGATGCACCACTTCAAGCTGATCATGGAAGGCGCCAAAGTGCCGCGCGGCGAGGTCTACCAGGCCGTCGAGGGCGGCAACGGCGAGCTCGGCTTCTACGTCATCAGCGACGGCAGCGGCCGGCCGTACCGCTGCCGCGTCCGCCCGCCGTGCTTCTTTGGCATGAGCGCGCTCGGCGAGATGGTGCGCGGCCACATGATCGCCGACATCATCACCACCTTCGGCATGATCAACATGATCGGCGGCGAGTGCGACCGCTGACGCAAGGGATTTTCAACGCGAAGGCGCGAAGACGCGAAGGTTTGACGGGCTGGAACAGACTCCCTTCCGCGATCCTCCGCGCCTTCGCGTCTTCGCGTTGAAAGCGATTCAAGCAGATCGGTCGACTGGTATGATGATCCAATTCTCACCCGCGGCGCAGGCGAAGTTCGAGCAGATCCTCACCCGCTATCCGATCAAGCGCGCGGCGATCATGCCGACGCTGTGGTTGGCGCAGGAGGAGTTCGGCTGGTTGAGCCACGAGACGCTGGCGTACGTCGCCGGGCTGCTCGAGCTGTCGCCGGCGTTCGTCGCCTCCGTCGCCTCGTTCTACACCATGTATTACAAGCGGCCGATGGGGCGGCACCACGTGCAGGTGTGCACCAACCTGTCGTGCGCCCTGGTCGGCTCCGATCGCATCGTCGACTGCCTGCGCCAGCGCCTCGGCGTCGACGTCGGCGGCACCACCGACGACCAGCGCTTCTCGCTCAGCGAGGCCGAGTGCCTCGGCTCGTGCGGCACCGCGCCGATGATGCAGGTCAACGACGACTACTGGGAGAACCTGACCCCGGAACGCACGCTCGAGATCATCGACCGCCTGGCGCGGGACTGATCGCGCAGCGGACGCGAGCGGAGCAGCACGCAGCATGGAATCCTTCCTGATCGACTTCGCCATCTCCACGGTCATGGCGCTGGTGGTGACGCTCAACGTCCTGCAGCTCGCCGGCGCCCTCGGCTGGATGGAACGCAAGGGCAGCGCGCTGATCCAGGACCGCATCGGCGCCAACCGCGCCTCGGTCTTCGGCTTCGCCGGCGCCGGCCTGGTCAACACGCTGATGGCCGACCCGCTCAAGTTCCTCACCAAAGAGGACATCATCCCGCGCGGCGCCGACCGCTTTCTGCACACGCTGGCGCCCTGCATCGCCGTCTTCCCGGCGCTGGTGGCCTTCGCCGTCATCCCGTTCGGCGACGTGCTGATGATCGGCAGCCGCGAGATCAACCTGCAGGTGGCGCCGCTCAACATCGGCATCCTCTTCGTCCTGGCGATGGTGTCGCTCGGCGTCTACGGCGTCGTGCTCGGCGGCTGGGCCTCGAACAGCCGCTGGGCGCTGCTCGGCGGCATCCGTGGCTCGGCGCAGATGATCTCCTACGAGCTGGCCATGGGCCTGGCGCTGGTCGCCATGATCATGACCTACGGCACGCTCGATCTGCAGGGCATGGCACGCGCCCAGGGCGGCACGCTGCTCGGCTTCATCCCCGCCTGGGGCATCTTCTTCCAGCCGCTCGCCTTTCTGATCTTCCTGGTCTCCGGCATCGCCGAGAGCAAGCGCGTCCCGTTCGACCTGCCGGAGAGCGAATCGGAGCTGATCGCCGGCTACTTCACCGAGTACTCGGGCATGAAGCACCTGATGTTCTTCATGACCGACTTCATCGAGGTGATCATCGTCGCCGGCCTGGCGACGACGCTCTTCCTCGGCGGCTGGCAGGTGCCCTACCTGGCGCGCGACGGCTTCCACTTCCCCGGCGGGGCGACGCTGCTGCTGCCCAACCTGGTGATCGTCATCCTGCAGATCATCGCCTTCTCGGTGAAGGTGGTCTTCTTCTGCTGGCTGCAGATCATGATCCGCTGGACGCTGCCGCGCTTCCGCTACGACCAGCTCATGCGCCTCGGCTGGATGGGGCTGCTACCGCTCGGCTTCCTCAACGCCATCGTCACCGCCGCGGTCATCCTGGCCTGGGACTCGCACTGAGATGGGCTTCCCGCTCTTCTTCGTCCTCGCCGGGCTGCTGATCGCCGCCGCGCTCGGCGTCGTGCTCAACCGCCATCCGGTGCGCAGCGCGCTGTGCCTGGTCTCGACGCTGTTCCTGCTCGCCGTCTTCTTCATCTTCCTCGACGCCGACTTCGTCGCCGCCCTGCAGGTGATCGTCTACGCCGGCGCCATCATGGTGGTGTTCCTGTTCGTCATCATGCTGCTCAACCTGCAGGACGAGGCGCCGCAGCGCCGGCGCCAGGGCTGGCGCGTCGCCGCCGGGCTCTCCGCCTCGCTCTTCGGCCTCGGCTTCCTCTACCTGTTCCGCAAGGGCGGCATGGCGCTGCCCGGCCCCGGCGTGGCGGACGCGGTCCCCGCCGGCTTCGGCTCGATCGAAGCCGTCGGCGTGCGGCTCTTCACCCACTTCCTGCTGCCCTTCGAAATCACCGGCATCCTCATGCTCGCCGCCGTCATCGGCGCCGTGGTGCTGGCCAAGCGCCGGATCGGCTAGGCGCCCTGTCATGGTCCCGACGACCTACTTCATCGGCCTGGCGATCGTGCTGTTCAGCATCGGCGCGCTGGGCGTGCTCATCCGCCGCAACGCCATCGTCATGTTCATGTCGATCGAGCTGATGCTGAACGCGGCCAACCTCGCCTTCGTCGCCTTCGCCCGCCAGCAGCAGTCGGTCGACGGCCAGGTGATCGTCTTCTTCGTCATGACCGTCGCCGCCGCCGAGGCCGCCGTCGGTCTGGCCATCATCATCGCCGTCTTCCGCCACCGGTTGACGCTCAACGCCGACGATCTGCGCCTGTTGCGCTGGTGAGCGGACGAGACGGGACACGATGATCTTCACCGACATCTCCTGGCTGGCGCTGCTGCCCACCCTGATCGTCACCGGCACGGCGTTCGTCGTCCTGGTCGCCGATCTGTTCATCGAAGGCCCCGACCGCGAGGGGCTCGGCTGGCTCGGGCTGCTCGGGCTGCTGGCGGCGGCGATCTGTTCGGCGCTGCTGTGGACGACCAAGACGACCGGCTTCGGCGGCAGCCTGGCGCTCGATCAGTTCGCCCTCTTCTTCAACTTCGTCATCTGTCTCACCGGCGCGCTGACGCTGCTCATGTCGATGGACTACCTGCACACCATCAACCTGGGCATCGGCGAGTACTACGTGATGCTGCTGCTGGCCGTGGTCGGCATGCTGATCATGGCTTCCGCCAACGACCTGATCATCCTCTTCCTCGGCCTCGAGGTGATGTCGATCGCGGTCTACGTCCTGGCCGGCATCTGGCGCCCCGAGCTGCGCTCGAGCGAGGCGGCGCTCAAGTACTTCCTGCTCGGCGCCTTCGCCTCGGGCTTCCTGCTCTTCGGCATCGCCATGGCGTACGGCGCGTTCGGCACGACGACGCTCGGCCCGATCGCGGCGCAGGCGGCGACGCTCAGCGCCGAGCAGCGCCCGCTGGCGCTGATCGGCATGGCGCTGCTGCTGATCGGCTTCGGCTTCAAGGTCGCCGCCGTGCCCTTCCACTCGTGGGCCCCGGACGTCTACGAAGGCGCGCCGACCTCGGTCACCGCGCTGATGGCCGTCGGCGTCAAGGCCGCCGCCTTCGCCGGCTTTGCGCGCGTCTTCCTGCACACCCTCGACACGCTGAGCGTCGACTGGTCCGCCGTGGTCTGGGGCCTCGCCGTCCTGAGCATGACGGTCGGCAACCTCGCCGCCCTCGCCCAGCGCAACATCAAGCGCATGCTCGCCTACTCGAGCATCGCCCACGCCGGCTACCTGCTGGTCGGCATGCTCGGCGGGCAGGAGGAGGGCGGCGCCGCCATCCTCTTCACGCTGCTCGCCTATGCGATGATGACCCTCGGCGCCTTCGCGGTGGTGATCGCGCTCGGCCGCCGCGGCGCGCCCAACGAGGAGATCACCGACTACGCCGGTCTCGGCTTCAAGTACCCGTTCCTCGGCTTCTGCATGACGGTGTTCATGCTGTCGCTGGCCGGCATCCCGTCGCTCGCCGGCTTCACCGGCAAGTTCTTTCTCTTCAGCGCCGCGATCGGCAAAGGCTATCTCTGGCTGGTGATCATCGCCGCGCTGAACAGCGTCGTCTCGCTCTACTACTACGCCGGCGTGCTGGTGCAGATGTACATGGGCGAGGGCGACCGCGACGTGCAGGGCGTCGCCCACCGCCCCTATCTTCTGGCGACGCTGCTCTTCACCTCGTTCGCGACCATCGCGCTGGGGCTCTTCCCCTCCTGGGCGCTCAGCCTGGCGCGCAGCGCGGTCCTGTCGCTCAGCTGAGCCCCCCGCCCCCTGCTCCGTTCGCCCTGAGCTTGTCGAAGGGCCGCTCGCGAGTCGCGAGTTGCCCACCGCGCTCTCGGCTGGCGCGACGTCCATCACCCCGGCGCCGTGCTCCATCTGGGCGACGATGACGCGGGCGGCGGGGACGCGCGGCGCGTCAGCCGGGCGTGCCGATGGAGCGGCGCTGCGCTGCCCGGCGATGGGCGGACGGGGTGGTGCCGAACCAGCGGCGGAACGCCTTGCCGAAGGCGGAGAGATCGGCAAAGCCGACCTGCGCCGCCACCGCCTCGAGCGGCAGCGCGGCATCGGCGACGAGCCGTTCGGCGAGCGAGCGACGCGCTTCGGTCAGGACGTGGTGGAAGTCCAGTTGTTCGAGGCGCAGGCGGCGGGCGAGGGTGCGGCCGCTCATGCCGAGGGCGCGTGCCATGCCCTCCCGCGAGACGCGTCCGCGCCGCGCCAGCCCGCGGCCGACCGCCTCGGCCAAGCGGTCGCCCAGCGTCGACGCTGGCCGCGTCCGCTGCTGTTCGAGGGCGCCGGCGACCCAGGCGGCGACCTGCGGGTTGGCGGTTGCCAGCGGCCGCGCCATCGCGTCGGCGTACAGCGCGATGCGCGTCTCGGCTTGGCGAAAGCGCAGGGTGCACTGCAGCACGCGCTCGTACTCCGCCCGCCGGCCGCCGGGTGCGTGGCGAAACCACACCTCGCATGCTT
>JBOHWA010000428.1:0-3794 GCA_050735855.1 Binatia bacterium | reverse complement strand
GCTACCACCGACAGCAACACCAGGATGTCCTTGGTGCGGCGCGCCGGAAATACGTTGACCAGCACGGTGGTGGTCATGACGCCGAGCGATGCTGGGATGAGCACGAACGGCGGCAGCACCAGCGCGGTGGCGAGATAGAAGAGCGGTCCGCTGCCGTGCACCACCCCGTACGCCAGGAAGGCTGGCAGGGCGAACACGAGCAGCATCCAGGACGAGTCGATCACCGTCTCGGCGAGGCGGGCGTGGAACAGGCAGCGCAACGGGATCGGCGCCGCGACCAGCCGATCGAGCTCGCGCGAGAGGAAGAAGGTCGAGAGCGAGGCGACGATGTTCGAGAACAGCAGGATCGAGAAGAAGGTGACGAATACCATGCCGAGCAGCTTGTAGGTGAGCACCGGCCCGAATTCCGGCACGCTCAGGAAGTAGCTCAGCGCGCGGTAGAAAAAGATGAAGACGGCGCCGCCGAAACCGAGGGCGAGGAGCAGGAAGCCGCCCAGGCGCGCGCGGCCGCGCGGCGACAGGCCGCGATAGCGGTTGCGCGCCCCCCAGGCGCGCGGTGCGAGCAGATGGCGCAGCGTGCCGGCGGCGGTCGGCGCGTCGCCGTGCGGCCGCACCAGCGTCGAGTCGAGCCCGAGCAGGCGGGTGACCTCGCCGTTGGCCATGCTCAGGCGCGCGCCGCCTGGTCCTCGGCGAGGTCGGCCTCGGCGCCGGTCAGGGTGAGGAAGACGCTCTCGAGCGTCGAGTCGCTCTGCCGGCCGGCCTGGGCACGCAGCGTGTCGATGCTGCCGAGGGCGATCAGCTGGCCGCGCAGGATGATGCCGACGCGATCGCAGAGCTCCTCGGCCACCTCCAGGCTGTGGGTCGACATGAAGACGGTGGCGCCGTCGGCGGCGAGATCGCGGAAGATGCGCTTCAGCAGGCGGGCGCCGCGCGGGTCCATGCCCACCGTCGGCTCATCGACGATCAGGATGCGCGGCGCGTGCATCAGCGCCGAGGCCATCACCAGCCGCTGCTTCATGCCGTGCGAGTAGCACTCGGCCATCTCGCTGCGCCACTCGGCCAGGTCGAAGAGGTCGAGCAGACGCTCGCGCCGCCGCGCTTTGGCGGCGGGCTCGACGTGGTACAGGTCGGCGGTGAAATCGAGGAACTCGGCCCCGGTCAGCTTCTCGTAGACATGCGGCCGGTCGGGGACGAAGCCACACAGCGCCTTGGCCAGCATCGGCTCGCTGTGCAGGTCGTGCCCGCCCAGCTCGACCGTCCCGCCGGACGGCTGCAGCAGGCCCATCATCATGCGGATGGTGGTCGTCTTGCCGGCGCCGTTGGGGCCGAGAAAGCCGAAGATCTCGCCGCTGCCGATCGACAGGGACAGCCGGTCGACGGCGGTGGTCCTGCCGTAGGTCTTGGTCAGCTCACGCAGCTCGATCATCGGGTCCCCATGTTGTCTGCCGCAACGCCTCACAGCAACATCAATGCCCCCATCCGACGACTGCCAGCGCGGGCGATATCCGCCCCCGGCCGGAGGGCGCAGCGGCAATCCGCTTACGATCGTCCGGGTTGCCGCGCGCGGCTGGCGCGCCGGCCGCGGCGTCGGTCGGCCTGCAGCGGCAGCTCGACCCGGGTGCGGACGCGCCGCTCACGCCCGGGCCCCACCCAGCGAAAGCGCGCCAGATCGACACGCCCGCCCTTGAACGGCACGCCCTCGAGCTCGAGCAGCTCGCGCTGCAGGTCGGGCCGCTGGATGTCGCCGCGGATGCTGATGCGTCCGGCGGCGTTGATCACGCGCTGCCAGGGTACGAGGCGCGCCAGCCCCACCGGGAGATTGGAGAGCGCGGTGCCGACGGCGCGGGCGGCGCGCGGGTGACCGAGCAGGGCGGCCACCTGGCCGTAGGTCACCACGCGGCCGCGCGGTACCGTGCGCACCAGCGCATAGACGGCGCGGGCGAAACGCGGCGTCCCCCGCGGGGCGCGTGCCGCGGTCATGGCGCGGGAAAGACCTGCAGAAAGGGGTGCACCTCGACGCGCTCGAAGATGCCGTTGACGACGTAGGGGTCGCGCCCGACCAGCTCCCAGACGGCGCCGAGCGACTCGGCCTCGATCACGATCAGGCTGCCGGCGCCGTCGGTCAGCGGTCCGGCCAGCCGCACCCTGCCGGCCGCGTCGAGCGGGGCCAGGTGGGCCAGATGGGCGGGGCGGTGGGTGGGGCGCTTGTCTTTCGCGTCGCGCGCGTCGTGGCCGATGATGACGAACAGCATGGTCTCCTCCCCGGAACGGTCAGTCGCCCGTCCGCTATCAGCTCCGCGGCCAAAGCTGAACGCCGGGCGCGGGCGGTCTTCCCTCTGGCGCGCGGGCCCCGTAGGGTGCCGGGCATGGGGGAGCGTCCGGGGGACCATCGGCCCGCGGTGCCGGCCGCGTTGGAGGACCTGATCGCCGGCCTCGGCGAGCTCGTGCACGTCTTCGGTGAGCCGGCGCGCGCCGTCGTGCCGCTGGTCCAGGCGAAGTTGACCGAGGCGATGGCGGCGCGCGACCGCGGCGATCCGGTCGCCACCATGCGGGCGATCGGCGCGGCGATGGAGGGGTTGGCGCGGTTGGCCGACCGCCTCGATCCGCCGGACGCCATGCGCATGCGGGCGATCGGCGAGCACTTTCAGACGGCGCTGCTGCGCGGCGACCTGCCGCAGGCCAAGCAGGGCATGGACGTCATGTTCGAGCGCTCGGGTGCGCGCCAGCGCAAACCGCCGGAGTGAGCGTGGGGCAGACCGGGCGATGCCGCCGGGCGCGGGCGGCGCGCCGGTGGTTGATGGTGGGGCTTGCGCTGCTGGCGGCCGCGCCGGCCGGCGCGGAGGAGTTCGATTTCGCCGGCCCGGCGCCGACGCGCAACTTCCAGCCGATCCAGCTGATCTTCCTCGCCCTGCCGTTCGAGTCGGCGGTGACGCTGGAGCACGGCGGCTTGGAGCTGCTGTTGGAGAGCGCCGAGAGCAGCGTCATCGCCACGACCAGCGGGGCGATCGAGTCGACGCTGAAATTCGAAACCAACCGCACGGTGTTCGGCTTCCGCTATGGCCTGTTCGACCGCTGGGAGGTCGGCATGGAGCTGCCGTTCATCTCGCGCTACGGCGGTTTTCTCGATCCGATCATCGACGGGGTCGAGGATCTGTTCGGTGCGGTGAACCCCGAGCGCAAGCTCTTCTCGCAGAACGTCTTCGGTGGCTTCAGCGTGGTGCGCGGCGACACCACGCTCTTCCAGGGTGAGGCGATCACGTTTCAGCCCGGGGATCTCTCGTTCCTGCTCAAGTACGCCGTGCCGGTGCCGCGCGCCTGGCCGCGTGTGGCGCTGCGCGCCGCGATCAAGGCGCCGACCGGCGATCTCGACGAGGTGACCGGCAGCGGCGAGCCCGACTTCGGCATCGGCATCGCCGCCGACTACCAGGTCTTCGACCGGCTGATGCTCTACGGCAACCTCAATCTGGTCTATCCAGTCGGACCGATAACCGCCGGCGATCTGACGCTGAACCCGATCTTCACCGAGTCGTTCGCCGCCCACCTGGCGGTGACGCAACGCTGGTCGGTGATGCTGCACCAGGCGGTCTACACCAGCCCGTTCCACGGCACGCACACGCGCCTGCTCGACGGCGAGGTGGTCGAGCTCGGCTTCGGCCTCAACTTCGTCTACAGCCCGAAGTTCGCCGCGCAACTGCTCGGCATCCAGAACTTCAGCGGCGTCGAGCAGTCGGCCGACTTCACCGTCCTGCTGTCGATGCAGATCCGGCCGTGGGGCCAGCCCACCCGCCTGCCGC
>JBOHWA010000427.1:0-5048 GCA_050735855.1 Binatia bacterium | reverse complement strand
GACTACGACCGGCGGCAGGACCAACGCGGCGGCGAGGATGGCTGAGCGCGACAAGGTCGCCAGCAGCGCCAGACTCATCAGCCACCAGCCCAGGCGCGCCACGCGGCTGCGCAGCAACGGCAGGGTGAGGATCAGACCGGTGCTCAGGAATCCTCCCAGGACGTTCGGGTGGAAGGTCAGGCCGTAGGCGCGCAGCCATACACCCGAGCCCACCGCGATGACCGACGCGCCCACCGCGCTGGGCAACGGCGCCAGCTCGCCGGGGAGCCCAAGCGGGCCGCGATGGACCACCTGACCGATCGCGATGAGGCTCTGAATGGCCAGGCCCATGGCGAAGACGCCGACCAGGCGCTCGAGCCTCGGGTCGACTGCGACCAGTGCCCAGCACACCGCGGCAGCCAGCGCCCAACGCAACGTGAAGGCGATCGCCAGCGACGGCAGCCATGCGTTCACCACGCTGAGCAACCCCAACGCAGTGAGCGCCGCGAGGATGTGCACAAAGCGCAGCCGCGCGCGCGCCTCCGTCTGGCGGCGTGGTGCCAGCCAGGTGAACAGGACGACCAGGACGGCAGGCGCATCGACCGTCTCGAGCGCGGGCGTGACGTACAGCCAGTGTGCCTCGCTCCACAGCGGCCGCGTCAACGGCAGCGCCGCGCTGAGCGGCATCAGCAGCACCAACGCGTATGCGGCAAACTGCTGCGGCGTCATGCGACCCTGGTGAAACAGATTTCCACTCCCACGTCGAATGTGGTCCGGTGGTGTGGGATGATTGGACGCCGGAGACCGTGCGGCTGTCGAGGCGGGCGGCCATGACGCCGACCGGGATCGACAACCTCCTCGCGACCGATCTCGGCGTCGTGCTGTCCTGCGGTGAGGAGCTCTGGCTGGCGGACGACACGCTGGTCGCGCAGCGGCTGCTGCGCCGGTTCCCCGGGGCGCGGCATGGCTGCCGGGCGATGTTCGCCAGCGCCGCCGGCGGGCTGTTCGTCGCGCCGGACGGGCCCGACCTGGCGGCGTCCGAGCGCGGCCTCTGGATGAGCGCAGACCGCGGCGCGACCTGGACCCGGGTGATCGACCTCGGACCGCTCGGCCGCGGCGCAACCTTCGCGGCGCTGGCGGAGGATCGCGACGGTCGCCTGTTCGCTGGTCTCTGCGCGCCGGCCGACGCGGTCGCGAACGCGATGGTCTACCGCAGCGTCGACGGCGGCTCGACCTGGGCACCGTCGCCTGTCGGCGCCGCCGGTTGCCATATCACTGACGTGGCGACCGATCGCTGGAGCGGAGCCACCTACGCGACCCTCGACGGCTCGATCGCGTCCGCGCCGCGCGTCGTCCGCACGACGGACGGCGGGGCGACGTGGGACGCGATTCTGTTCGAACTTCCTCGCATCGGTCCAATGATCATCGTGGCCGGCGCCCGATTGTTCGCGTCCCGTGAACTCGGTCAGGCGCGTATCTTCCGCTCCCAGGACGACCGGACGTACACGACCGTCCTCGACGACGCGATCGACTCCTCCTTCGCGTGGCTCCGGCGGTCGCCGTCGTCGGGCACGCTGATGGCAGGGACCGTACGCGCCGGGCGGGAGGGGCTGGCCGGCATCTATCGGTCGGTGGACGACGGGCGCGCGTGGACACTCGAACGGTCTCTCCCGGCGCCCGCCCGGGGGGATGGAACGCCGGCCGCGTGCATCGCGCCGGAAGGGCGCAGTCTGGTGGCGACGCGCGTCGACGCGCGTCCGTCAGCGCCGATTCCCGTCGCGCCGACCGGGCTGCCAGTGCGCCCGCAGCGCCCCGAGTGGTCTGCGCTGCTCGGGCGCGCCGTCGCGGCACTGGCGCTCGCGGCGGTGGCGCCGCTCCTCGTGGTCGCGGCGGTGGCCATCCGGGCGACGACGCGCGGGCCCGCGCTCTACGTCCAGCGGCGACATGGCCTCGCCGGCACCTGCTTCCGCCTGTACAAGCTGCGCACCATCACGCCGATGCCTTCACCGTCCGGCGCGCCCGTGATGCACATCGCGCGGCTCGGCAGCGTGCTGCGGGTGACGAGCATCGACGAGCTGCCACAGCTGTGGAACGTCGTCCGCGGCGACATGTCGCTCGTCGGTCCGCGGCCGCATCCGATCCCGATGGACCGCGACTACGCCGACCCGGTCCCCGAGCTCATGCAACGCTATGCGGTCAGGCCCGGCATCACCGGCCTGGCCCAGATCGGTGGAACGCGCGGACCGGTCAGGAACGTTGCCGAGATGCGGCGTCGCCTCGAGCTCGACCTCGCCTACATCCGCCGCCGGTCGACGCGGCTGGATCTCAGGATTCTGACCCGTACCCTCGTGGGTGGCTTCATCGATTTCTCGCGGCGGGGAGCCTGACATGCACGCCGGTGCGCGGCTGAGCGATCGACCGCCGGGCGACCGCCCGCCGTTGTCGGCGTTGCGCGAGGTGGGGTGCGGCGCGCTGGCGGTCGGCCTCCCGTTGCTCGTCTACCTGCGCACCATGGCGCCGACGGTGTACGGCCTCGACAGCGCCGAGCTGACCACCGGCGCGTACGCGCTCGGCATCGTGCACGCGCCCGGCAGTCCGACGTACATGCTGCTCGGTCACGTGTTTGCCCAGCTGCCGCTCGGCGACGTCGGCTATCGGCTCAATCTGATGTCCGCTGTCGCCGCGGCGCTCGCCGTCCTCTTTCTCTATCTCGTCCTGCGGCGGCTGACGGGCGAAGCCGCCCTGGCGCTGTGCGCCAGTTGGTTCGTCGCATTCACGTACTATTTCTGGGTCAGCGCGCTGGCCGCGGAGCTCTATGCCGTGCACGCCGCGGTCACGGCCGCGCTGCTGGTGTTGGCGCTGCGCTGGCGTGAAGCGGCGCGTCCGCGGGACCTCTATGCGCTGGCGCTGCTGTGCGGACTCGGCGCCGGCAATCATCTCTCGATGGTGCTGCTGCTGCCGGGGTTCGCCTGGCTGGTGGCAACGGGAAGCGCGCGGCCGTCGTGGCGCGCCCTGCTGTCGAGCGCCGCCGCCCTGGCGGTCGGGCTCGCCGTCTACCTGTATCTGCCGATCCGTTTCCGTTCGGACACGCCGCTCAACTACGCCCGCACGTACTGGGGCATCGATCTCTCCACGCCGTCGGGCTTCATGTGGATGCTCAGCGCCAGGATGTTCGAGTCGTTCATCTTCGGCGTCGCGCCGCGCGACCTGCCGCACGAGATCGTGACCTACGTGACGCGGTTGTGGAGCAACTTCGTCGGGCTCGGGGCCGTGCTCGGGGTCGTCGGCCTGTATGGGGACGCCCGCAACCGCCCGTCGCTGCACGTCGGCCTGGCCTTGCTGTTTCTCGGCCACCTTGCCTTCTACCTGCCGTACGGCGTGATGGACAAGGATCTGATGCTGCTGCCGACGTATCTGGTGTGGACCGTGTGGGCGGCCATCGGCGCGCAGGTGTTGGCGGGCTGGTGTGCGCGCCGCCGTCTGCCGATGTCGGCGGCCGCGCTGGTCGGCCTGTTGGCCGTCGGTGCCCTGGCGATGAACTTCTCGCGCCTCGACCTCAGCGAGGATTGGTCGGCCCGCCAGCGCGGCGAGGAGATCCTCGCCACCCTGCCGCCGGACGCGGTGTACCTCGGCAGTTGGCTCGATGTGCCGATCCTCGAGTACCTGCAGATCGTCGAAGGCCAGCGCCGCGACATCCGCACCGAGAACCTGGTCTTCCGCGCCGGCGGCGGTCGCATCGCCACCGACGTGCTGCGCGCCGGCGGGAGCGTCTTCACGGCGCTGCCCGACCGGCTCGCGGACACCCCGGGACTGTGCACCGAGTACGTCGCCGCCTGCGACTGCTATCGCATCGACCGCGCCGGGCGCTGTCTGGTGGAGGTGCCGCGGCCGCAGACAGGTGGCGCCGCACGCGCCTCCCGCGCCGGCGCCGGGTCCGATAGGGAGTGAGGCGCAGGAGGATCGATCGTGCAGGGGTGGCGGTCGCCCGGCCGATCCAGGTGGACCCCGCGCGTCGCATTCGCTATACGGGCAACACGCTGGGTCCCCAACGCAGCGCAGGAGGCTGGCTGACGACGCATGGCTCCGGTTCGTGTGACGAATAGCAAGGGCATCACCATAGCGGCGCTGATCGTCGCCGCGAACTTTGCCATTGTCATGCAGCTGACCGGCGTTTCGTACGGCCGCTTCGAGTGGACGGCCTTCGCCGCTGCGTATGACACGCCGACGGCGACGGCCACGGCGACAGCCACATCGACGGCGACCGCGACGGCGACCGCGACGCCGACCCCGCTGCCGAACGGCGCCGGCTGCATCGCCGATATGCAGTGCGCGTCGACCTTCTGCTCCAACGGCTTTTGCTGCAACGAGCGCTGCGACGGGCCCGGCGAGTACTGCAACCTGGCCGGCGACCAGGGCACCTGCCTGGTTCCCGCTGCCCCGGCGCCCGCGATGAGCGACGGCGCCCTGGCCGCCGCCGGTGGGCTCCTGATCGCGATCGCTTGGCTGGCCCTGCGCGTCCGCCGGCGCCGCGATCGCGCGGCGTACTGATCGGCCGCCGCGAGAGCAGGCGGTCCGCGCTGGTCTCTGGCCAGGAGCAGACAGCCTCGCCAGGGTCGCGCGAACGCTCGAGGTGGTCGATGGTTGACGGCGGACACAACCCGGCGGATTCGATTCGCACGCGCGTCAGCGACATGCTCGGCGTGCGCTATCCCATCGTGCAGGCGCCGATGGGGTGGATTGCGCGCAGCCAGTTGGCGTCGGCGGTGTCGAACGCCGGCGGGCTCGGCATCATCGAGACGTCGTCGGGCGAGCTCGACGTGGTCAAGGACGAGATCCGCCGCATGCGCGATCTCACCGCGCGGCCGTTCGGGGTCAACATCGCGCAGTTGTTCGTGCGCGATCCCGGCATCGTCGACTTCGTCGTCGGCCAGGGGGTGAAGTTCGTCACCACCTCGGCGGGCGATCCGCGCAAGTACACGGCGTCGCTCAAAGCGGCCGGCCTGACGGTCTTTCATGTCGTGCCGTCGCTCGACGCGGCGCTGAAGGCGGTCGACGCCGGCGTCGACGGG
>JBOHWA010000426.1:0-3141 GCA_050735855.1 Binatia bacterium | reverse complement strand
GCTTGATAGTCGGGCATGGCCAGCGTCACCCCGACGGGAACGTTGCCGGGGCCGGCTATCCGCGCCCGGCTCCTCACGCTGGCCCGCCGGGTTGAGGTGGAGTGAGGGAAGAGCGGCGTCGTCAGCTCATCGTGCAGACCAGCCTGGACCGGCGTCACTCAGGGGAGCCGCGGGCGGCAGCCATGCAGCGCATTGATCACCGCGTCGGTCAGATCGAGGATCCCGATTTCGCCGTCTGCATTGCGGTCGATCGCTGGACAGGCGGCGCTCGGGGTCGTCCCCAGCGCGATGTTCACGCCACGGATCAACTCGTCAATCCTAGCCTGACCGTCGCCGTCGCAGTCGCCTACGCAGGCAACCGGCGTCTGGGTAGCGGAAACGGTGGGACGCGGCGGGGTCGTACTCGCCGGCGATGGCGTGCCGACGGTCGTGGGCTCGCCTGTCGGTGTGGTGGCGATCGGTGTTGCCGTCGACGTTGGTATGTCGGGCCGAGGCGACGTCGGCGGCGGGGTCGAAGTCGGTGGCGTCGTCGCCGGGGACACGTCGTTGTCACTGGTGGCGCTGACGATCGTGTCGGCCGCACACCCCGCGTCGTTGGTTGTGTCGGTGGTGATGCCGAAGCCACCTACCGCGACCGCGAAGCCCGAGCTGGCCAACGCACCTCCATACGCAAACACGATGGCCGCGCCTGCGGGAATCGTGAAGCCGTCGCTTGGGCGAGCAGCGCAGACGGTCGAGTTGATCGTCGTGTTGCTCGGGGTCGTACAGACGGGTGGATTGCCCGATGCGGCGAGACCGAACGCGAGCACGTCGCGCAGGTTCGATCCATCGCACTGCGCGTTGCGATTCTCGGCGATGCATGCGGCAGGTACGCCGCCCGTGTTCTGGGCGAGGTTGAAGAGCACCTGCACGTTGGGATGGGCCATGCAATCGAGGGCGCTCAAGCAGATGTTGAACGCGCGGCTGCCGTTTCCCAGCGTGACGCGGCCGCCGGACGATGCGTCGAAGGTGATCATGCCAATCGCGTTCGGCACCAGGATCGCCGTACGGCGGATCACACCATACGGATGCAACTGCGTGAGCGGCGGCAGGACGCCACCGATGGCCGAGAGCGGCGAACCCGACCTGTCGCCCGTCGCGGCGCACGATCCGGCGTCCGCGATGGCTCCAGCCATCGTGGTCACCTGAATCTGTTCGGCACCAGCGTCGAGGTTGGTTGCCGCCAGCACCTGATACGTCGTGCCGTCTTCGGCGCGGAACTCTGACTGTTGAAGCTGGGCGGCCGCGGGGTGGTTGATGGCGATGGACAGCGCCAGAATCGCCACCCTCGGGACTGCACCCCACCAGACGCGGCGCCGACCGCACGGTGCGCGACGACTGAAGCGAACCCAAAACCGCATGCGACGACCACAGTAACTCAGGAACCACGGGAATGAAATCGCCATATGCCGAGTGGGAATTTCATCGCCGCCGGCGGGTCGCCCGCCAGTTGCTCGCTTGGACATGATGGCGTTTGAAGACTGTCGGCCCAGATGCAAGCGGAGAACGCTCGGCTCAGGGCGGCTGCCCGCCCCCACACGGGCCGTTCGATTGCAAAGTCGAAGGTGTTTGCGTTACGCCAGCTCGACCGAGGCGTGCGCGCGAATGCTGCGCGCGGCTGGGGTGAGCACCTGGCCGGCCCTGGACGTTCAGGAGGGGGCGATGGTTGCTGAGCTGCGGGAGAGCGGAATCGGCGTCGTCGGTGCGATCCCCTGGGGCACCCACCTCTGCCACTTCTACGAAACCAAGCAGGATCTCCTCGATACGCTGGTGCCGTACTTCTCGACCGGGCTGGCGAACGATGAGTCCTGCCTGTGGGTGGTGTCGGAGCCGCTGACGCAGGAGGAGGCGGCCGACGCCCTGCGGCAGGCGGTGCCCGAGCTGGATCGACTGATGGCCGAGCAGCGCATGGAGATCCTACCGCATGACCAGTGGTATCTCGACGGCGACGCGCTCGACCTGGAGCGCGCCTCACAAGGATGGCAAGCGAAGTGTGATCGCGCCCTCGCCCAGGGCCATGCTGGGTTGCGCGCGGCCGGCATGGCGGCCTGGCTGAGCAAGAACGATTGGCGGGACTTCGCTGACTACGAGTACGCGCTGAGCGCAGCCATCGTCGATCGGCGCTTGCTGGTCCTCTGCACCTACCCGCTGGCAAGCAGCGGGGCGACCGAGGTGTTGGATGTAGTGCGCGCGCACCACGTCGCCGTCAGTCGGCGGCGCGGCGATTGGGAGGTCGTCGAAACGCCGGACCTCAAGCAAGCCAAGCAGGTGATCGCGCAGCTCAACGCCGAGCTCGAACAGCGAGTGACGGAGCGCACCGAGCAACTGACCCTGGCCAATCAGAGGTTGGAACGCGAGGTCGCCGATCGCCGCCATGCCGAAGCCGAGGTGCGCCGCCTGAACGCCGAGCTCGAGCGCCGCGTCGCCGAGCGTACCGCACAGTTGGAGGTCGCCAACCAGGAACTGCAGGCCTTCAGCCATGCGGTGTCCCACGACCTGCGCGCCCCACTGCGCCGCATCCAAGGGTTCTGTCGGCTGCTGCAGGAAACGTATGCACCGGTCCTCGACGAGGAGGGGCGCCACTATCTCGATCGCATCCACGCTTCGACGCAGCAGTTGGAGGCCCTCGTCCACGACCTGTTGCGCCTGTCGCGCGTCGCTCGGCAGGACATGGTCTGGCGCCCGGTGGACCTGAGCGGCCTGGTGCGCGAGATCGCCGCCGAGCTGCAGCGCGGCGATCCGCAGCGGCGGGTCGAGCTCCGCATCGCGCCCGGGCTGGTCGCCCAAGGCGACGCGGCGCTGTTGCGCATCGCGCTGGAGAATCTCGTTGCCAACGCCTGGAAGTTCTCCGCCACGCGCGCCTCGGCGCGCATCGAGTTCGGTGCCGATCAGACGGCGGAGGGTCCAGCGTACTACGTGCGCGACGACGGTGTCGGGTTCGACATGGCGGAGGCCGAGCGCTTGTTCGTCCCGTTCAGCCGCCTGCACGGCGCCGAGTTCGAGGGCACGGGCATCGGCTTGACGACCGTGCAGCGCATCATTCGTCGGCACGGTGGCCGCGTCTGGGTCGAGGCCGCGATCGACCGCGGCGCGACCTTCTAC
>JBOHWA010000425.1:0-2272 GCA_050735855.1 Binatia bacterium | reverse complement strand
GCGCCGCGCAGGCTGAACAGCAGCGTCAGCCCGAGCAGCAGCAGGCCGACGGTGACGTGCCCGGCGTGGAAGCCGACCAGCGTGTAGTAGGTGGTGCCGAAGAGGTTGGTCCAGATGGTCAGGTTGTGGTCGTAGATCAGCCCTTCCCACTCGATCGCCGTGGCGACCAGGAAGAAGGCGCCGAGCGCGATGGTGACGAACCACCAGCGGTTGAACGCCGCGACGCGCCCGCCGCGCAGCGCGCGCACGGCGAGGGTGATGCTGATGCTGCTCGACAGCAGCGCGAGGCTGGCGAAGATCGGCCAGTCGAGCACGTCGCGCGGGTACGGCCCGCTCAGGCTCTTGCCGATATAGTAGACGTAGGCGACGACGAAGATGGTGAACAGCGCCGACTCGGTCAGGATCATGCACGCCATCCCGACCCGGCCCTTCGACGGCATCGCCGCCTCGATCGCAGGCGCGCTCATTCGTACTTCCAGTCCGGATCTTCCGGATGCTTCAGATCCCACAGCGGCCGCCGGCTGCGCACCACCGGCACCGCTTCGAAGTTGTAGGCCGGCGGCGGCGAGCTCGCCGCCCACTCGAGCGTCCACGCGTCCCACGGATCGTCGCCGGCCAGGGCGCCCGAGCGCAGCGCGCTGGCGATGTTCCACAGCATCACCGCGACGGCGAGGATCTGGAAGATGACGCCGAACGACGACAGCCCGTTCCACAGCTCCCAGCCGCGCCCGGCGTCGTAGGTGTAGATGCGGCGCGGCATGCCGAGGATGCCGGAGATGTGCTGCGGAGCGAAGGTCAGGTTGAAGCCGAGGACGAAGAGCCAGAAATGCCATTTGCCCAGGCGCTCGCTCAGCATGCGGCCGGTGACCTTGGGGAACCAGTAGTAGATGGCGGCGAAGATGGTGAACAGCAGGCCGCCGATCAGCACGTAGTGGAAATGGGCGACGACGAAGTACGAGTCGCTCAGCTGCCAGTCGAACGGCGCCGACGCCAGCATCACGCCGGTCAGCCCGGCGATGAGGAACTGGAACAGGAAGGCGGTGCAGAACAGCATCGGCGTGGCGAAGCGGATCTTGCCGCCCCACATGGTGCCGAGCCAGTTGAAGATCTTGATCCCGGTCGGCACCGCGATCAGCATCGTCGAGAGGACGAAGAAGGTGTTGCCGGCCGGGCTCATGCCGATGGTGAACATGTGGTGCGCCCAGACGCCGAGGCTGATGAAGCCGATCGAGACGGTGGCGGCGACCATCACCGCGTAGCCGAAGATCGGCTTGCGCGAGAACACCGGGATGATCTCCGAGGCGACGGCGAAGCCGGGCAGCATCAGGATGTAGACCTCCGGATGGCCGAAGATCCAGAAGAAGTGCTGCCACAACACCGCCGAGCCGCCCGCCTGGGTGTCGAAGAAGTGTGCCCCGAGGAAGCGGTCGAAGAGCAGCATCACCTGCGCCGCGCTGAGCGGCGGCAGCGCCAGCAGGATCTGGAAGCACACCACCAGCAGCAGCCAGACGAACATCGGCAGGCGCCAGAAGGTCATGCCGGGACAGCGCATGCAGACGATGGTGGTGA
The DNA here is from genome assembly GCA_050735855.1 of Binatia bacterium. GTDB lineage: Bacteria > Desulfobacterota > Binatia > HRBIN30 > CADEER01 > JBOHWA01. The sequence goes on along the minus strand of JBOHWA010000425.1, from coordinate 703 downwards.
CCAGGTTGAGCGCCGTGGCGATGCTGCCGACGCCGCTGACCAGCAGGCCGACGATCCAGTAGTCGGTCGAGTTGCCGCGCGAGAAGGCCCGGCCGGTGAGCGGCGCGTAGGCGAACCAGCCGACGTCGGGCATCGAGCCGGCGCCGTACAGCCCGTCGCCGCCGAGCACGCTGAAGTACAGCAGCCAGGCGCCGAAGAAGAACAACCAGAAGCCGAAGGCGTTGAGGCGCGGGAAGGCCAGGTCGCGCGCGCCGATCATCAGCGGCACGAGATAGTTGGCCATGCCGATGATGATCGGCATGCCGACCAGGAAGACCATGGTCGTGCCGTGCATGGTGAACAGGCGGTTGAACACCTGCGGCGACAGCACGTCGTTGTTCGGCACCGCCAACTGCAGGCGGATGAACGTCGCCTCGAGCCCGGCGACGAGGAAGAAGACCAGCCCGGAGGCGAAGTACATGACCCCGAGCCGCTTGTGATCGACGGTCACCACCCAGTCGTGCAGGAGCTCGACCACGGACGGCTTGGTCGCCACCCGCGCGCCGGGCAGGGTGTGGTCTAACGCTGCCATCGGGCCCAGCCCTCCCCGGCTGGAGCGGCGCCGGCTTCGAGGGTCCCTTCCCCCCTTGCGGGGGAAGGACAGGATGGGGGGATGCTGGCGAGAACGCGAGCGTGGAAACTCGAGCACCCCCCCATCCTGTCC
>JBOHWA010000424.1:0-8924 GCA_050735855.1 Binatia bacterium | reverse complement strand
CCCATCGCCTGCACGCCGCCGGCTGGCCCTCGTTCCGCTCACCCAGTCCAACTCTCCCGCAACACCCGCTTGTCGACCTTGTACATCGCGTTGGTCGGCAGCGCGGCGAGGACGGTGAGACCGTCGGGGCGCTTGTAGCTGGCCATCTCGGCGCCGACGTGGGCGCGCAGCTCCGCGAGGCTGGGCGGGTCGGCGGGATCGGCGGGAACGACGAACGCCCAGCCCTTGTGGCCGAGGATATCGTCGGGGATGCCGACCACCGCCGCCTGGGCGACCTTGGGGTGGGACTGCAGCACCTGCTCGACCTCGCCTGGGTACACGTTGAACGCCGCGCGATAGTACATGTCCTTGTCGCGCCCGATCAGGTGCAGGTAGCCGTGCTCGTCGAGGAAGCCCATGTCCTCGGTATACAGCCAGCCGGCGTCGTCGAGCGCCTCGGCCGTCTCGCGCGGGCGCCGCCAGTAGCCGCGCATGGTGGCCGGCGAGTGCACCGCGATGTGCCCCGGTGCACCGGCGGGAAGCGGCTGGCGCTGCGCGTCGACGATGTGCACCGCGATGCCGGCGGTCGGCCGGCCGACCGTACCTTCGCGCCGCTCGGGCGGGTCGCTCGCCAGCGTGGCGCTGATGATCGCCGTCTCGGTGCACGAATAGCCGGTGAACACCTCGACGCCGAGCTTGGCGGTGATCTCGTCGACCAGATGGCGGGCGAGCGGCGCCCCGCCGAAGGTCACCGCTTTGACGAACGACCAGTCGCGGCCGGCGAACTCGGGGTCGCGGGTGATCAGCATCAGCACCGGCGGAAAGCCGCCGAGCCGCGCCGGGCGCAGGCGCTGCAGCTGCTCGACGCACCAGCGCGCGTCGAAGCGATCGTGCAGCACCAGGGTGCCGGCGAACGCGATCTGGATATGGAGGCGCACCATGGCGCCGACGTGGGTGAGCGACATGCCGGGCCACAGGTTGCACTCGCCCGGCGGCGGCGGCGCCGGCAGCCGGGTCGAGAACAGCCGGGTGAGGGCGATCATCGCCGCCGAGTCGTACACCGCCCCCTTCGGCGTGCCGGTGGTGCCGCTGGTGTAGACGATGGCGATCGGATCGCGCGGCCCGACGGCGGCGGCCGCCGCGGCGAGGTCGACGTCGGCCCGATCGCCGGCCGCGAGCAGCGCCGCCAGACTGTCCGCGCCGTTGCCGTCGAAGCGCACGATGCGCTCGAGACTCGGCGCCTGCCGGCGCGCGGCGTCGAGCAGGGCCGGGAAGTCGACCTCGGCATCGCGGTCGACGGTGACCACCAACCGCGGATCGGCATTGGCCAGGATCTCGCCGATCTCCTGGCGCCGGTAGCGGGTGCTGATGCCGGCGGTGATGACGCCGACGCGCGCCGCGCCGAGGTAGAGGAAGAGATACTCGGGGATCGGCGGCAGCAGCAGCACGATGCGGTCGCCGGCGCCCAGGCCGGCGGCGAGCAGGGCGCGCGCGAAGCGGTCGGCGGCCGCATCCCACTCGGCGTAGGTGCGGTCGCGCCCGTGGAAATGAAACGCCGCCACCTCGGGATGGCGCACGGCGGTGCGACGCAGCTCGTCGGCGACCGTGTCGGCGAACATCATGCTTCTGTCGCCCCGCCCCGGTGCTTCGACAAGCTCAGCACGAACGGATTCCTCCCCGCCGGCTCACGCCGATGTTCGCCCCATACGGCTCGTTCGCCCTGCGTTCGTCATGCGGCCTCCGTTCGCGCTGACCCTGTCATACGAACCCGTTCGCCCTGAGCTTGTCGAAGGGCGCGAGGGACGTGTGCAGCAGCCCAAGGGTCTTCATCGGCATCAAACGAACAAGGCGCCCGCGGGATCTCGTCCCGGGGCGCCTCGCCTCGCAAGCGACCAAACGGCCGCATCGGTGCCGCTTACGGAATGACCGCCGTGCGCTGGCCCTGACGCATGAACTCGACGCTGGGCGGCCCAGGAATGCGCAGGCCGATCGTCAGGCCCTGGCACAGACCGATCATGATCGGCTGCGTGTCGTTCGCCTTGAGCATCGTCGTCCCGCCGACACCGGCCAGCATGCCAGCGCCCGTGCAGGCCGTCGCCCAGCCGCCGGTGCGATACGCAGCGTCGTCCTTGTAGCAGCGCATGTTGCCGTTGTAGCTGATCGCCTGGATGTCGCCGCAACCCAGCCCGGCGAAGCTCGCTTCGCCCATCGGCGCCTTGATCTTGAGCTGGCCCGCTTTCGCCTCGCCGGCGATGAGGATCGAGTTGCCGCCGACCCCGACGACATCGGCCTCAGCGATGCAGATGACCATTTCCCCGTCCGCCAGGACGACGGGCTTGGCCTGGATCTGCAGCGTGCAGTCCTTCGACTTGGTTTTGGTCTTGCCCGTGACGTTGTCGATCACGCCAGCTGGGGTGATCTCGACCAGCGTGTTGGACGACTTGTCCTTGGCGCCGGCCCAGGCGGACCCGGCGGTGAAGAGCAGAGCGGTGCAGATGACAGCAATCTTGCGCATGTTTACCCCCCTAGAGGACGTTGGTTGTTGAACCGTTGGTGGCGACCGCCGCGAACCCCATTCACTCCCAAATGCTCGCCAGCGGCTTCCGTCGCCGTATCAGATCTACCTTGTTCGCTCCTGGACCTTGCTAGCAAGCCCTCCTTTCGCGATAGGCTTGATACCCGTTTGGAATAGACGCGCGCGGTCGCGTTTGTCAATGAGAATCGAACAAGCGTTTGGGAGAGCGACGGTGCGGGCGATGATCACAGAAGCCATGGCGTGCATGGCGCAGCGCGTCATCGTGCTGGCCGTCAGCGCGGCCCTGCCGGCGCTCTGTGCCGCCGCGGAGGGCGGTCCCTACCGGGTGTGCATCGATCTGGCATCCGACATCCAACTGCTGGCCAGCGACGACCTGTTCGAGAGCGGACCGGCGAGCGACCGACTGGTGGCGCTTGGCGCGCCGGCGCTGCCAGCCCTCGACGCGGCACTGCAACGCGAGCCGCCGGCGGTGCGCATCGCCGTCGTCGGCGTCCTGCGCGAGATGGCCTCCGCCGACGTCGTGCCCCTGCTGATGCGCAGCGCGGCCGACACCGATGACGGGGTGCGGCGCGAGGCCATCCTCGGTCTCGGCACGCTCGAGGCCGCCCCCGGCACGCCGCTGGTCGAGGCGGCACTGAGCGACCCGAGCCCAGCCGTGCGCCGCGCCGCCCTGGTCGCCTGCGGCGCGCTGTGCCAATCGCCCGCGGCCCTGACCGCACTGGTCACCGCCGCCACTGAGGGCGACGACATGGCGGCCTTTCAGACGGCGGCGCGCGTCATCCGCGAAGCAAGGGGCGAGCGCGCCGCCGTCATGCGCGGCACGATCGAGGCGCGCGCCGTGCCGCTCGCGGGCCAGGCCAGCGCACCGGCGCTCGTCCGCTTGCGCGCGGCGGCACTGCTGGCGGTGGCGGGCGATGCGCGCGCGGTGCCGGTGATCCGCTCGCTGTCGCTGGCGCCGCAAGCGCCGCCGTTCCGCTTCCACGCCATCCTCGCGCTGCCAGGCGTGCCGACGCCGGACACGGTCGCGGCGCTGCGCGAGCTGGCGCGGGACGCGGCGCTGCGTCCGGCCGCCTGCAATGCCCTCGGCGCGTTGGCGGCGCAGCAGGTCGACGGCGCCGCCGCGGCGCAGAAGGGTTGTCCATCCGCGCCCGCGCCGGCGCAGAGTCGCGTCTGGCGCCCCCCGGATCACCTCGGTATGGTCGGCGCGCAACGCGGGGGGCCAGGATGATCACACGCGGCGACGACTACCCGATCCACCAGACCGCCGAGCCGGTGGCGCGCGTCGGCACCGCCGACCCGAACTTCTACGATCGCTATTTCTTCAACGGCTACGCGCGCGACGGCAGCGTCTTCCTCGCCGCGGCGCTCGGCCAGTATCCCAACCGCGGCGTGGTCGACGCCGCCTTCAACGTCATCCACCGCGGGCGCCAGTACGTCGTGCGCGCCTCGCGCAGCGATGCCGGGCGCGACCGCATGGACACGCGCGTCGGGCCGATCGAGGTCAGCGTCGTCGAACCGCTGCGCCGCCTGCGTCTGACCATCGACCCGAACCCCTTCGGCCTGAGCGGCGAGCTGCTGTTCACCGGCCGCGGCGCGGTGATCGAGGAGCCGCGCTTCACCCGCGAGCACGGCGGGCACGTCTTCATGGACTCGACCCGCCTCACCCAGCACGTCGAGATCGAAGGCCGCATCGAGGTCGAGGGCGAGACCATCGCCGTCACCCCGCAGCGCTTCTGGGGCTCGCGCGACCGCTCGTGGGGTATCCGGCCGGTCGGCGAGCGCACCGCCGAGACCCCGGCGGCGCCGCCGCAGTTCTACTGGTTGTGGGCGCCGATCAACTTCGAGGATCTGGGCACGCACTTCGACGTCAACGAAGCCGCCGACGGCAGCCGCTGGCACCAGGCCGGCATGCTGGTCCCGGTCGGCGGCGAGGTGGAGACGTTGCCCGCGGTCGACTATCGCCTCGAGTTCCAGCCCGGCACGCGCTACGCGCGCCGCGCCGAGCTGACGCTGACACGCGCGCAGGCCGACCCGCTGATCATCGGGCTGACGCCGCTCTACAACTTCTACATGGTCGGGCTCGGCTACCAGCACCCGACCTGGGGGCACGGCATGCGCGTCGGTGCAGACGCCGTCGACGGCGAGTCGTGGGCGCTGGCCGACGTCGACCCGTCGGTGCCGCTCCACCTGCACATCCAGGCCGTGTGCGAGGCGGTCTGCGGCACGCGCCGCGGCATCGGCGTGCTCGAACAACTGTTCCTCGGCCCGCACGCGCCCTCGGGGTTCAAGGATCTGTTCGACCTGGCGTAGCAGTTTCTCAGGAGCGCAGGCTCCGTGCCCGTCTGGCGCGTAGACAGCGCGCGTGGAGGGCGCCGGGCCCTCGGCGCCGGGGGTGGCGGGTGGGGGCCCGCGGCAAGCACCGTTCAGCCGATGGCCAGGTCGAGTTGGCGCCGGCGGGTCGATTCGGCCAGCTCGGTCCAGATGCGCGCCTCGAGCAGGCGGGCGGCATCGCCGGGCAGCGACTCGACGTGCGCGTGCAAGCGGACGAGCACGGCGCGCAGGGCGCGGTTGCGCTCGTGCAGGGCGCTGACCAGCAGGGTGCTGCTGCCGGCGGCGGCATCGGTGAGTGCGGCGCGCAACGCGTCGTCTGCCACCACTCCGGTGGCGCTGGCGAACAGCGCCAGCAGCGCGTCATTCTCCTCCACCAGGCGCGCGGCGGCGCGATCGAACTCCTGCGCTGCCATCATCAGCAGCGCGGTGCTGATCTGCAGCGTCTGACCGGCGTAGGCGTTCTGCAGCTGCGGGGCGAGGTCCATCATCAGCGTGCGCGCCAGGCCGTTCAGCGTCGTCGGCAGCGATGGAATCATTGCAACCTCCCGAGCGCCTGCAGCAGGAAGCGGTCCTGTGAGTTGATCAACCAGTACGACGTGAAGGCCAACAGGATCTCCTGCGCGCGGCCGTCGGCGAATTCGCGCGCGCCGGTCAGCCAGATGCCCTGGGCCTTGACGCAACTGAACACCTGCCACCAGTGCAGCGCGGTGGGGTCGGCGTGCAGGCCGCTGCGCGCCGACCAGATACGCAGTGCGTCATTGGATTCGATCAAGCCGCCGGCTTTGCCGTCGTGCGCCCACTGCCAGGCGGGCATGAACGACCAGGCGAGGTCTTCGAGCGGATCGCCGAAGTGCGCCATCTCCCAGTCGAGGATGCCGCGGATCTCGTCCTTGACGTAGAGGAAGTTGCCGGTGCGGTAGTCGCCGTGCACCACGCCGACGCGCTGCGCCGGCGGCGGCGGATGCTGGCGCAGCCAGCGGATGCCGGCGCGCGCGATCGGCTGCGGCTCGCGCTCGTTCTCGTCGATGACGCCTTCCCAGTAGTCGAGCTCGCGGCGCCAGCAGGCGTCGGGCGCCGGCACGGCGCTGCTCTCGGTCGCCGGCAGGCCGGCGACCGGCGTCGTCGCGATGTCGGCGAGCAGCTCGTACATGCGGCGCGCCAGGCCGTCGCGGTGCGGCGCGAAATCGGGGCTGAGCAGCGCCATGAACTGCGACTCGCAGCCGTCGACGCGCTCCATGACGAAGAACGGCCGCTCCAGCCACTCGGCCTCGGTCTCGAGCCACAGCGGGCGCGGCACCGGCACCGACGAGTCGGCAAACGAGCGGTAGAAGTCGAACTCGACGCGGCGGTCGGAGTTGACCAGGCTCGCCTCAGGGTCGCGGCGGATGATGAAGCCCTGCTGGCGGCGCTTGCCGCCGCCCTCGAGCCAGGCGAGATCGGCCGACCAGGTCTCGCGCGACGCCCCGCCCGGGATGCGGAACAGGCGGGTCACCTCGACGTCGTGCGCGTCCGGCAGACGGGCGGTGAAATAGCGGGTGATGGCGGCCTCGAACGACATGCGTCGATGTCCTATCGGCTCGCGGCGTCGGTGCCAACCGGCGCGCCCGCGGGCCGCAGTGCTTCGCTCAGCGCCCGGCGCGGCGCCGCCAGCAGCTCGAAGACCCAGTGCCAGCGGCCGCCCGAACCCGGCCATGCGTAGCCGGGCGGCAGCTCATCGGGCGCGAAGGCGACCACCGCGATGCCGGCTGGCAGCGGCGGCAGCTCGGGTTGCGAATAGAGCACCACCGGCATCGCGCGCTGCATGAACAGCCGCGCGCGCTGATCGCGGTCGAAGACGATCTCGGTGGTCGGCGTGCGCGGCACGAAGATCGCCTGCGTGCTCGGGTCGCGCCCGGCGGCGTCGACCGCCGCGTACCACAGCCCCGCGGCGCGGCCGCCCTTGACCACCAGATGGAAGATGCTGTCGCGCGCCGCGGCCTCTTCGGTCGACCAATCGGTGATCAGCACCGCGGCGTAGAGCACCAGCACCAGCGGCCGCCACACCCGTCCGAGTTGCTGCAGCGTCGCCACCACCGCCAGCCAGGCGCCGACGCCGGCCAGGCCGATGAAGTACGCGTAGCGGTGGTCGGCCAGGGGCAGCACCGGCAGCAGGGCGACGATGAACACGCCCCACCCGGCCGCCGCGACGCGCCAGCGCGGTGCGCGCAGCCCGGCCACCGCGGTGGCGAGCGCGATCAGCAGCACGGCGACGCCCAGGCGCGTCCAGCCCTGCGGCGACGCCACGTTGAGCGTCAGCAGGTTGAGACAGGCCGCGGCATAGTAGCCCAGCGAGGTGATCCAGACGCGCGGATCGAGACTGAGCGCATAGCCACCGCCCGGCAGGCCGGTAGTGGCGAAGTAGATCGCTTTGGCGAGCAGATAGGCGGCGACCAGCGCGGCGGGGCCGAGCAGGTCGCGCCACCGCCGCCGCTCCGGCGTCGCCCACTCGAGCAGCGCCAGGAGCAGCGGGCCGACCACCGCATGCTCGCTGGCCAGCAGGGCCACCGCCTGCAGCAGCGTACAGCCGACGCGGCGCGCCCAGCCGCGGCTGGCGAGCCAGCACCAGAGCAACAGCAGCAGGGCCATGGCGCTGCCGGTCATGGTGAAGGCGGCGATCCAGAACACCGCGACGATCAGCCCGGGAGCCGCGGCGAAGAGCAACGCGGTCGCCAGCCCGGCGAACCACGAACGGGTCAGGCGCCAGGCCAACCCGAAGGCGAGCATGACATTGGCGATCGCCGCCAGCAGGTGCACGGCATGGTAGGCGGCGGCGTCGACGCCGAAGAGGTGGCCGAGGGCGACGAAGTAGCCGGCCTGGGTCAGCGGCCGGTAGAGCAGGAAGCCGACGTGGCTGGGGACGAAGACCTGCCACAGATCGCTGATCCCGTCGCCGCGGATAGCCGCCGAGGTCTGCAGCAGCCAGTAGTCGTCGAGAAAGAAGAAGGCGCCGACGCTGTCGCCCCAGTGCAGCAGACAGGCCGTGGCGATGATCGCCAGCGCCGCGAGCGCCTGTGCGGCGGTGCGTCCCCTGCCCACGTTCGTGTCGCCCTGACGCTTCGCCTTTCACGCCGCGGCGGCGGAATCAACCGCGCACGCGCGCCTTGCGGGCGAGGAACGGCAGCTCGATCCAGCGGTAGGTCACCATGGAGATGCCGATGCTCAGCATCACCAGGCCCGCCGCCAGGGCCGCGCTGCGGGCGTTCCACTCGCCGAGCCAGCTCACCCCGCGCCCGCGCAGGTAGATGACGGCGAACTTCACCACCGGCACGTGCACCAGATAGATCGAGTAGGACAGCACCCCGAGGCGCATCAGCACGCGGTTGTGCAGCAGCGGCTTCAGGTGCAATGGCAACAGCAGCATGGCCAGGACGACGCCGGCCCACAACGCCCCGGCCGCCACATGCCACACGGCGAACGGCGCGCTCTGCGCCACCTCGTAGGAGATGCTGCAGGTCCAGCGCAGCAACAGCGCCAACGCCAGCAGCAACAGCACCAGCAGGGCGTCGCCGCCGCCGGCGCGCAGCAGGCGGGACGCCGCCAGGCGGTCGCGCAGCGCCGGGCCGCGATCGCGATAGAACGACGCCGCCAGGGCGCCGCAGATGAACACCGGCGCCAGCGCGAAGAGCGACAGACCGACCCAGATCTGCGCGGTGAGGTCGGGAATGCCGACGATCTGCAGCATCCACGCGATGTACGCCATGATGTACAGCATCGGCAGCAGACCGCTGACGATCGGGCCGGCGGGCGGCATCAACAGCAGCGCCACGATCGGCAGCATGACGTAGAACTGCGCCTCGGTCATCAGGCTCCACCACACGTCGCTGAACGGCGACAGCGGCGCGGCGATCGGATTGAGGAACAATAGATAGGGCAGGCCGCGGGTGAGGTCCGACCACTGCCGCGCCAGGACCACGGTGCCGACCACGACGAACGTCCAGTAGAGCGGCAGGATGCGCCACATGCGCCGTTGGGCATACGACCGTACGTCGACGCGGCGGCCGCCGGCGGCCTGCTCGAGGAAGGGCCGTGACAGCAGGAA
>JBOHWA010000423.1:0-2767 GCA_050735855.1 Binatia bacterium | reverse complement strand
GTGCGATCCTCCCACCCCCGCTCCCGGAGTTCCCGTTCCAGCCCGGCACGAGTCTCAACGCCGCGGGCGTCAACTACGACTCGCTGAAGGCGATGCCGGCGATGAAGCGGCTGCAGGGACTGGATCTGCAGAGTCTGCGGCCGCCGAACAACTGAACGACGCCGTCGCGACAGGAGGCGCTTGCAGTCGGCGGCCGGGCGTGGGCCAATGCGCGGCCATGACGATACCCACCGCGATTCGAGCCCTCGGCTGCGCTCTGCTGGTCGCGGCATGTGCCCCTCGGCCAGCGCTGGCGCAGGCGGTCCTGCCGCGACCTGAGCAACCCTTCGGTGGGCGCATCGGGCTCACCGCCCAGGATTCGGTCAAGGATTTTCCGCGCGCGGTCGAGGCGCCGAAGGGCGCGCCCAACATCCTGCTCATCCTGACCGACGACGTCGGTTTCGGTGCCTCGAGCACCTTCGGCGGACCCATCCCGACGACGACGCTCGATCGCTTGGCGCGCGACGGCCTGCGCTACACGCAGTTCCACACCACGGCGCTGTGCTCACCGACGCGCGCCGCGCTGCTGACTGGACGCAATCACCACTCGGCCGCCACCGGCGTCATTATGGAAGCCGGCACCGGTTTCCCCGGCTACAACACGTTGATGCCCAAGAGCGCCGGCACGTTCGCCGAAGTGCTGCGCCAGAACGGCTACAACACGGCCTGGTACGGCAAGAACCACAACGTGCCCGACTGGCAGGGCAGCCAGGCCGGCCCCTTCGATCTGTGGCCGACCGGCCTGGGCTTCGAATACTTCTACGGCTTCATCGGCGGCGACACGAGCCAGTGGACGCCGGCGATCATCGAGGGGATCAAGCCGATCGAGCCGCCGCACGACGCGCAGGACTACTTCTTCGACAACGACATGGCCGATCACGCCATCGAGCGCATCCGCATGCTGCACTCGGTGGCGCCGCAGAAGCCGTGGGTGAGCTACTACGCCCCCGGTACCGCGCACGCGCCGCACCACGCGCCGCCGGAGTGGATCGCGAAGTTCAAGGGCCGCTTCGATCAGGGCTGGGACAAGGTGCGCGAGGAGACCCTGGCGCGGCAGAAGCAGCTCGGCATCATACCCGCCAACACGAAGTTGACCGAGCGCTCAGCCGGCATCCCGGCGTGGGACTCGCTCGATGCCGATCATAAGAAGGTCGCGGCCCGCATGATGGAAGTCTACGCGGCCGCCCTGTCGCACTGCGACGAGCAGATGGGGCGCGTCCTCGACGCGATCGACGAGCTCGGGGAGCTCGACAACACCCTGGTCATCTACATCCAGGGCGACAACGGCGCGAGCGCCGAGGGGGGCCAGAACGGCCTGCTGAACGAGATGACGTTCTTCAACAACATCCCCGAGGACTTCGCCGAAGTGATGCGGCGCATGGACGAGCTCGGCGGGCCGACCACCTTCAACCACTACCCGATCGGCTGGGCGCACGCGATGGACACGCCGTTCCAGTGGACCAAGCAGGTCGCCTCGCACTTCGGCGGCACGCGCAACGGCATGGTCATCTCCTGGCCGGCGCGCATCAAGAACACCGGCGGCGTGCGGCCGCAGTTCCACCACGTCATCGACCTCTACCCGACCATTCTCGAGGCGGTCGGCGTCGAATCGCCGTCGGTGCTCAACGGCGTAACACAGCAGCCGGTCGAAGGCGTGAGCATGCTCTACACCTTCGACGAGGCGCAGGCGCCGTCGCGCCACCGCACGCAGTACTTCGAGATGCTCGGCAATCGCGCCATCTACAACGACGGCTGGATCGCGGCGACGACGCCGCCGACGCCGCCGTGGGCCGCCGTCGCCGGGGACGTCGCCGTGCTCGACTACCAGTGGGAGCTGTATCGCATCACCGACGATTTCAGCGAAGCCGACAACCTGGCGGCGAAGGAGCCGCGCAAGCTGCGCGAGATGCAGGACCTGTTCTGGGTGGAGGCAGCCAAGCACCAGGTGCTGCCACTGGACAACAGCAAGGTCGAGCGCCTCGACACGACCAACCGCCCGAGCCTGACGCGCGGGCGCTCGGTGTTCGCCTACTACCCCGGCCAGGTGCGCATTCCTGAGGGCGCGGCGCCCGACATCAAGAACAAGTCGTTCAGCATCGCCGCCAGCATCGAGGTTCCGCAGGGCGGCGCCGAGGGCATGCTGGTGACACAGGGCGGACGCTTCTCTGGCTGGGGCCTGTACGTGCTGAACGGCAAGCCGGTCTTCTGCTACAACCTCGCCGGCGTCGAGCGTTACTGCGCTACCGGCACCGATGCGCTGACGCCCGGCACGCACAACGTCGCCCTCGACTTCAAGTACGATGGTCCGGGTCTCGGCAAGGGCGGCACGGCCACCCTGAGCGTCGACGGCAAGCAGGCGGGGACGGCAAAGCTCGCGCGCACGCTGGCGTTCCGCATGGCGCTCGACGAGACGTTCGACTGCGGTGAGGATACCGGCACACCGGTCAGCGAGGACTACCGCGTGCCCTTTCGATTCACCGGCACCATCGGCAAGGTCGCGGTGCGCCTCGGTGAGGAAAAGATCACACCCGCCGAGCAGCGCCAGTTCGACGAGATCCGCGGCCGCGGCGTGATGGCCGAGTAGGCGAGGCAGACGCGCCTAGCTAGCCTTGATGAGACAAAAGACTTCAACGCGAAGACGCGAAGACGCGAAGTGTTACCGAGGAGTCTGCACCCGGCCGGCTCTTTCCCAATCCGCATCCGCGATGTGGTTCCGGGAACGCTCGCT
>JBOHWA010000422.1:0-8663 GCA_050735855.1 Binatia bacterium | reverse complement strand
CCGCCGCACGCGCCGGCGGCGCGGCGCCGCCGCGCACCGGCAACCACGGCGCACCGCATTCGCGCTGGCGCTCGACGTGCGCGCGCAGTGCCACCACCAGCTCGCGCAGCTCGCTGCGGGTCGCGTCATCCACCGCCTCGACGCGTACCACCCGGCGGTCGGGTCTTCAACGGCGCCGGGCAGCGGCACGCGGCGCGCGCGGCGTGTGGCGCGCTTTCCGCAGCCCCAGCGTGTGGTCGAGGATGCTGTCGGCGATGGCGTCCTTGCTCGCCAGCGGCACGGCGCGGCGGCCGCGCGCGTCGATCAGGGTCACCGCGTTGGTGTCGACCTCGAAGCCGGTGGTGGTGCCGGCGACGTCGTTGGCCACGATCATGTCGAGCCCCTTGTCGCGCCGCTTGCGCTCGGCGTTGCCCACCACCTGCTGGGTTTCGGCGGCGAACCCCACCACCAGGCGCGCGCCGGCGCGCCCGCGCAGCTCGCCGAGAATGTCGACCGTACGCTCCAACTCGAGCTGCATCGGGCCGTCCTTCTTCTTCAGCTTCTGCCGCTCGACCTTGGCCGGTCGATAGTCGGCGACCGCCGCCGCCATGAACAGCATGGTGGCAGGCTCGAACTCGCGCAGCACCGCGTCGCGCATCTCGGCCGCGGTGGTGACGCGCACGCAGCGCACACCGTACGGCGGCTCGAGCGCGGTCGGCCCGCTGACCAGCACCACCTCGGCACCGCGCCGCCAGGCGGCCGCGGCGACGGCGTAGCCCATGCGACCGGTGGAGCGGTTCGAGATGAAGCGCACCGGGTCGATCGCCTCGCGGTTGGGCCCGGCGGTGACCAGCACCCGCTCGCCGCGCAGATCGCCGGAGGCGACCGCGCGCTCGACCGCCGCGACGATGGCGGTCGGCTCGGCGAGTCGCCCGGCCCCTTCGTAGCCGCAGGCCAGGAAGCCGACCGCCGGCTCGATCACCGTCCAGCCGTGCGCCCGCAGCCGCACCAGGTTCTCCTGCACGATGGTGTTCTCCCACATGTGCACGTTCATCGCCGGGGCGAGCAGCACCGGGGCGCGGGTGGCGAGCAGCACGGTGGTGAGCAGATCGTCACCGAGCCCGTTGGCGGCCTTGCCGATCAGGTTGGCGGTCGCCGGCGCGACGACGATCGCGTCGGCGGTGTCGGCCAGGCGGATGTGGCCGATCTCGGATTCCTGCGTCAGGTCGAAGAGCTCGGTCGACACCGGCTCGCCGGCCAGCGTCTGCAGCGTCAGCGGGGTGACGAACTCGGTCGCCGAGCGGGTCATGATGACCCGCACGCGCGCGCCGCTGTTGCGCAGGTGGCGGACGACGTCGACCGCCTTGTAGCAGGCGATGCCGCCGCTCAAGCCGACGACGACTGTCTTGCCTTCAAGCCACTGAGACATCGCTCTGCTCGACCGCCTCAACCTCGCTCAAGCTGATGCTCTCCGTCCACATGGAGTATAACCCCGCGCCGATGACGCCGACAAACTGGGTCAGGTGCACGATCAGCGAGAAGGCCAACGCCGGACTCTCGGCGACGCCGAAGATGCGCAACCCGAGCACGCACCCGAGTTGGAAGGAGCCAATGAAGCCCGGCGCCGAGGGCACCGAGACGGCGATCGCCACCAGCGTGACCATGACCAGCGCGCCGCGCAGCGCCGGCACGTCGAGGTGGAAGGCGTAGAAGCCGAAGACGTAGACCAGCGCGATCGCCATCCACAGATACAGCGACCAGCCGAAGGCGCGCAGGTACGCGACCGGGCTGTCGAGCATCTCCAGCGCCTTGACGAAGCCCTGCGCGAAGCCGAAAGCCGGCTCCCCGACCTTGGCCGGCAGCCGGTCGGCGACGGCCCGCGCGATGCGCAGCGCCAGGCGCTCCTGCAAGCGGATGAGCACGATGACGGCGGCGACGGCGACCGCCAGGCCGCTCAGCATCCAGCCCCACCGCCGCACCTGGTCGGACACAGACACCAGGCTGGCCGAGACGCCGAACAGGAGCAGGATGGTGAACATGTCGAAGATGCGCTCGAGTAGCACGCTGGCGATTACGCCGCTGAGCGGCAGCTTGGCGCGCCGCGACAGCAGCACCGGGCGGATCACCTCGCCGACGCGCAGCGGCAGCACCATGTTGGCCATGAACCCGATGTTGGTCGCCGAGACCAACGGCCGCAGCGGTGGCACGCCCACGCCGGCCAGAAAGACGCGCCAGCGCTGGGCGCGGATGAACAGCGTCCACACCGTCACCGGGAGCATGGCGAGCACCCACAGATAGTTCGCCGCGCGCAGCGCCGCGTACGCTTCACCCCAGTGCACGCCGCGCACCGCGAAGAAGAGAAAGAGCGCCGAGATGCCGACGCTGAAGGCGATGCGCACGGTTCGGCTGTTCACGCGACTCCCCCCTGTCGGGCGGTTCGCCCGTGCCAGACACCCAGCGCGAAGAGCCCGGCGCCGCCGCCGAGCAGCAGCGTGCCCGCGCCGCCCCCGTCGCCGTCGAGCGCCACCCCCGCCCCCAGCATCCAGATGAAGTAGCCCAGCACGCGCCAGCCTTTGCCGCGCAACTCAGCCATGGCGCGGCGATCCGTCGAGCGCACGGCTGACGTAGACGATGCGCTGCAGCGCCGTGAGATTGGAGAGCACGGCGAGCGTCGTGACCGTCGCCAGCAGCAGGCCGTGCCCGGTGCCGAGCCCGTGCACCGCGATGGAGCTGAAGATGGAGCCGAAGCCGAGCAGGACGAAGCGCTCGGGCCGCTGCAGCCAGCCGATCTCGCAGCGCACGCCGAGCCCTTCGGCGCGGGCGCGGGTGTAGCTGACCATCGTGCCGCCGAGGATCGCCAGCAGCACCATCCACACCGGCCACCCGGCGCCGAAGAAGACGATCAGGCCGGCGTAGCCGACGAACTCCGCATAGCGATCCATGACCGAATCGAGGAAGGCGCCGCGCGCGCTGGCGCTGGCGCTGCGCCGCGCCACCTTGCCGTCGAGGATGTCGAGCGTCCCGGCACAGAGCACCAGGAATCCGGCCGCGTAGATCAGGCCGCTGGCGTAGCACAGCCCGCTGAGCACGCCGACCGCCACCTGCGCATACGTGAGGGTGATCGGGCGCACGCCGAGGCGGACGAAGAGGTGTTCGAAGGGCTCGAGGTTGCTGAAATACCAGCCGCGCACGCGCGCGCTCAACATGCGCGAACCCTTCACCGTCGAGAGGTCGGGATTGTGGCGCCAGTAGCTGCGCGTGCCGAAGTACGCCGCGCCGACGATCAAGCCGAGGTTGAGCAGAGCGAAGGCGGATCGAGACATGGTTGCAACGTCGCGGGGCTTATAACCGAGGCCCGGTGGGGCCGCAACGCGCGATCGCGCCGGCCTACCCGACGATGCGCGGCGCCGGGGCGCGCCCGGCGGCCAGGCCGTCGAGGACCTGCTCGGCGATCGCGGTGTACATGCGGCTCGCCGGGTGCTCGGGCTCGGCGATGGTCAGCGGCCTGCCGGCGTCGCCGCTGGCGCGGATCGCCGCGACGATCGGAATACGGCCGAGCAGCGGCAGACCGAAGCGCTCGCCGAGGCGCGCGGCGCCGCCGCTGCCGAAGATCTCGTCGTGCGTGCCACAGTGCGGGCAGACGTAGTCGCTCATGTTCTCGATCACGCCGAGGATCGGCGTGTTGACCTGCCGAAACATGGCGATGCCGCGCTCGACGTCGACCACCGAGACCGGTTGCGGCGTCGTCACCACCACCGCGCCCGACAGCGGCACCTGTTGCGCCAGGGTGAGCTGCACGTCGCCGGTGCCCGGCGGCAGATCGACGACCAGGACGTCGAGCTCGCCCCACTGGACGTCTTTCAGGAACTGGCGCAGCAACCCGGTGACCAGCGGCCCGCGCCAGATGACCGGCGAGGTGTCGTCGAGAAAGAAGCCCATCGACATGACGCGCAGGCCGTGTGCCTCGAGCGGCAGGACCTTGTTCTGCTCGACCGTGCGCGGCCGGCCGGACAGGCCGAGCATCATCGGCAGGCTGGGGCCGTAGATGTCGGCGTCGAGCAGCCCGACGCGCAGCCCGCGCCGCGCCATGGCGCAGGCCAGGTTCACCGCGACGGTCGACTTGCCGACGCCGCCCTTGGTGCTCGACACGGCGAGGATGTCGGCCACGCCCGGCAGCGCCACCATCTCCTGCTCCGGCGCGCGCACCAGCGTGACGGTCGTCGTGTGTACGCCCTCCAGGGCGCCGACGGCGCGGCGAATGTCGGCCACGGTCGCGTCGAGGATCGGCTGCGGCAGCGGCCCGGGCATCAGCTTCACCTCGACCGTGCCGTCGGTGAACGTCACCTCGCGCACCAGCCCGGCGCCGACGATATCGCGCTTCAAGCCCGCCGGGCGGATCTCGCTCAGGCGCTCGCGGATGTCGTCGATGCTGGTCATGCGGGGAGCGCCGGCGTCGCCACCGGCTGACACGCGGCACAGGGGCAGAGGGCGCGCAGCGTCTGGTAGCTGTAGATGCCCGTGTCGTGGCCGTCGCTCCACTGGATGCTGACGGCGTAGCGGCCGACCAGGCCGATCTGCAGCGGGTAGATCTCCACGCCCTGCTCGCCGAGCACCGGCAGCGAGCGCTTGGGCTGCTCGCGACAGGCGGCGCACGGACAGCGATCGCGCAGGAACGCGTTCGGATACTCGCCCGCGTGGCCGTCGCTCCACACGACGCGCACCGACTGCGCCCCCAGGCGGCGAATCTCAGTCGGTGTCGGTGCGGGCCCGGTCATGCACCCCGGACCCTACCGACTGACCTGCGGAAAGGCAACGCGGGCACGGCTTTGCGGGCCTTCCAGCCTCCCGCGTTACCTTGACAGCCGGGGCTATTCTGACATGATCCGACCTCGTATGGGCGATCGAGGACAGCGCGGAGCATCGGCGTGAGCAGCCCGCGCCCGACCGCCCCGGTGGCCGCACCGGGCTCGCCGATGG
Organism: Binatia bacterium; assembly: GCA_050735855.1. Classification (GTDB taxonomy): domain Bacteria; phylum Desulfobacterota; class Binatia; order HRBIN30; family CADEER01; genus JBOHWA01. The sequence continues at coordinate 3,707 of JBOHWA010000422.1, read as the reverse complement.
CCCTGGTCGGCAACGAGCTGCAGCTCGTCGAGCAGCGCCTCACCGCCCTGCTGCGCTCGCGCGAGCCGCGCCTCACCGCCATCGCCGACTACCTGATCGGCAGCGGCGGCAAACGCGTCCGCCCCGCCGTCACCCTGCTGGTCTTCCGCGCCTGCGGCGGCACCAAGGTGGCCGACGCCGTCGACGTCGCCGTCGCCCTCGAGCTGATCCACTCCGCCAGCCTGCTGCACGACGACATCATCGACGACAACCAGGTGCGGCGCGGGCGCGATTCGGCGCGCAGCAAGTTCGGCGTCGCCGAGACGCTGGTGACCGGCGATTTCCTCTTCAGCCGCGCCTTCCAGACCTGCGGTCGCTTCGACGCGCAGCTGATCGATTGGGCCGCCGAAGCCTGCATCGCCCTGACCGAGGGCGAGATCATGCAGGGGCGCTTTCGCCGCAATCCCGCCGTCACCTACGACGACTACGTCGAGATCATCTCGCGCAAGACCGCCTCGCTGTTCGAGGTCGGGGCGCGCACCGCGGCGCACCTGGCGGGCGCCGACGATACGGTGGTCGAGGCGATGGGGCGCTGCGGCCGGCACGTCGGCCTGACCTTTCAAATGATTGACGACGTGCTCGACGTCACCGCCGCCGAGGCCGCACTCGGCAAGCCGATCGGCCTCGACGTGCGCGAGGGCAACCCGTCGCTGCCGATCGTCCTGGCCATCGAGAGTGACGAGGAGCTGCGTCGATTGTTCGCTCGCCCCTCCCTGTCCGAGGGCGAGGTCAGCGCCGTGCTCGGCCGCCTGCGCCGCTCCGGCGTCATCGAGCGCGGCTACGGGTTGGCCACCGCGCATGCCGAGACGGCGCGCGCGGCGCTGCTGACCCTGCGCGACTCGGCGTATCAACAGTACCTGCTGTCCCTCATCGACCAGCTCGTCGACCGCGCCTCCTGATCACCCGCCGCCGCCGGCGCCGTCACAGCAGCGCCAGATAGCCGGCGCGCCAGAGCGCGAGATAGGTCGCCGTCAGACCGGCCAGGAACAGCGCCGCCGCCACGTCGGTGCCGCGCACCGGATAGGGGTCGAGGGTGGTGCGGGTGCGGCCCGATTGGAAGCCGCGCGCATCGAGCGCCATCGCCATCTGATCGGCCCGCCGCAGGCCGCCCATGAACACCGGCACGATCACCGGGACATAGCGCCGCAGCCGCTGCCAGAGCGAGCCGCGCTCGAAGGCCAGGCCGCGGCAGCGCTGCGCCTGCACCACGGTCGCCGCGGCATCGACGAACACCGGCACCAGGCGGAAGGCCATGGTCATGGTGAAGCCGACCTTGTACGGCAGCCCGAGCCGGTGCAGCGCGTAGGCGAACTCCTCGATCCGCGTCACCGAGAGAAAGAGGATGCCGGCGCCGAGAAACAGGTTGAGCTTGAGTGCCATGCCGAGACCGAAGCGCGGCCCGGTGCGGCTGATCTCGAACGGCCCGACGCGCGCCAGCGGCGGCGCCCCGTCCGGCCCGTAGAAGAGGGTCCAGATGATCAACGTGCTGACGAAGATGAGGAGGAACAGCCAGCGCAGGCGCACGACGTTGGCGAGCGAACCGGTGGCGATCAGCAGACCCAGCAGCAGGGCGAGCAACGGGACCTGGCCGAGCGGGCTGTCGACGACGAAGGCGGAGACGAACAGCGCCGCCATGCCGAGCACGCGCACCACCGGATGCAGGCGGTGCACGACGGTGCCGCGATCGAGGTAGAGATACATCGGCGTCAGGCCCCCGGCGCCGGGCGCACGGCGGCGAGCAGCTCCTCGACCGTCAGCGGCGTGAAGCCGAGGCGGCGGCCGACGCGGGTCACGTCGGGCAGGCGGAAGCGACAGCGCGCCAGCAGCGCCTCTTCGGCAAACAGCGCGCGCAGCGGGCCGTCGAAGGCGAGCCCGCCGGCCTCGAGCACGATGCCGCGTTCGGCATAGTGGGCGACCACCCACGGGCTGTGGGTGATCACCACCACCGTCATGCCGCCGCGGTGCAACTCCGCCAGCAGATCGAGCATGCGGCGCTGCTCGCGATCGTCGAGACCGGTGGTGGGCTCGTCGAGCACCAACGCCGCGGGCTGCAAGGCGAGCAGCGAGGCGACCGCCAGGCGCTGGCGTTCGCCCTTGCCGAGCAGGAACGGATCGACCGCCTCGCGGCCCTCGAGGCCGACGGCGGTGAGCGCCGCCGCCGTGCGACGCGCCACCTCCTCCACCGGCCAACCGAAGTTGCGCGGCGCGAAGGCCGCCTCGTCGCCGACCGTTGCCGCGAAGATCTGCTGGTCGGGGTTCTGGAACACATAGCCGACCTCGCCCGCCACCTGGTGGAGCGACAGACCGCGCAGCGGCGCCCCGCGCAACAGGATCCGGCCCTGCTGCGGCTGCAGCAGGCCGTTCAGGCACTTGGCCAGCGTCGTCTTGCCCGAGCCATTCTGCCCGATCAGCGCGACAAACTCGCCGCCGCGCAGCTGGAGCGAGACGTCGCGCAGTACCGGTGGGCCGCCCGGATAGGCGAAGCCGGCGTGCTCGACCTGAATCAGCGGCGCGTCGGCCGGCGCCGCCTCGTGGCCCGCGCCCGGCCCATTCAATTCCCTCCGCCCTGCCCCCGCCGCATCCACTTCCGTCCGCCCTGAGCCTGTCGCACCCACTTCCGTTCGCCCTGAGCTTGTCGAAGGGCCGCGATCTGCCCAGCGCGCCGGCTCGGGCGGTGCAAGCAGCGCCAGCCGCGCCGCCGCCGCATCGATGTCGCGCACCACCGGCCAGCCGTAAGCGGCGCCGATGCAATCCAGGTCGAGCGGGCGCACGCCGAGGCGCCGCAGCTGCGCGACGTCGCGCAGCAGCTCGGGCGGGACGCCGTCCGCCACGATGCGGCCCCCGTCCATGAGCAGCAGGCGATCGGCCCCAACCGCCGCCTGCGTCTCGTGCTCGATCAGGACCACCGTGCGCCCCTGCGCCCGCAGCGCCGCGAGCACGGCGAAGACATCGTCCTTGCTGAGCGGGTCGAGATCGGTGGTCGGCTCGTCGAACACCAGCAGCGCCGGCTCGAGTGCCAGCAGCGCGGCGATCGCCAGGCGCTGCTTCTCACCGCCCGACAGCGTCGTCGGGTCGCGCGCCTCGAAGCCGCTCAACCCGACCCGGGCGAGAACCGCGGGAAGCCGCGCCGCCATCTCGGCGCGCGCCACCCCCAGCTGTTCCATGCCGAACGCCACCTCCTGACGGACGTTGGTGGAGAACAGCTGGGCCTCGAAGTCCTGCGACACCAGGCCGACCGCGCCGGCGAGGTCGGAGACGCTCACCCCAGCGAGCGAGCGCCCGAGCACGCGCACCGCGCCGCGCAGTTCGCCGGGCTGGAACTGCGGAATGCTGCCGTTGAGACACTTTGCCAGCGTCGACTTGCCGGCCCCGGTGGCGCCCATCACGACGACGAACTCACCAGGCCGCACCGTCAGGGATACGTCGCGCAGCGCTGGCGCGGTGGCGCCGCGATAGGTGAAGCTGAAGTCGCGCAGGTCGATGACCGGCTCGGCCGCTTCGGCAGACATTCAGTTCCGCCCGACTCGCCGAGCGATGCGCCTGGTTCGCCCCTGCATCGATTCGCAGGTGGCGATCCCAAGGTCCCTTCCCCCCTTGCGGGGGACGGACAGGATGGGGGGTTGCTCGAGCCGGAACGCTTGCCGTCCACCGGACCCCCCATCCTGTCC
>JBOHWA010000421.1:0-5167 GCA_050735855.1 Binatia bacterium | reverse complement strand
CGCGGCGAGCACGGCGCCGAGGGCCCGGCGCCCTCCACCAGGCTGGGATCTCGCTGGCAGTGAGGCAGGCCCGCGGGGGGGGCAGGGACGGTGCCGAGAAGGCGGTACACGAGGGTGGGCGCCGGATTCAAACTGACTCACTACCAACCGAGGCGGTTGGCGCGCAGCGGGCGCTGTGAGCCATGCCCCGGGACTCAGCGCAGAACAAAGCGGATCGGCACTTCGAAGCTCACCCGCACCAGCTGGCCCTGCGCGTCGCGGCCGGGTTGGAAGCGCCACAGGCGGACGGCGGCCAACGCCGCGTCGTCGAACGGCGGGTTTGAGTCGACGACCCGCAGCCCCTCGGCCTCGACCACACCGGAGCGATCGACGACGGCGCGCACGATCACGACCCCCTCCAGCCTGCGCTGCCGCGCCATGCGTGGATACTCTGGCGCCTCGCGATGCACGACGCGCGGCGGCACGGCGACCTTGTCGAAGGCCCAGACCTTGTCGCCGGTTCCGCCCAGACGGCCGCCGACCTGCCCACCTCTGACCCCGCCGACGGTACCGCCGATCGTGCCCCCCGCGACTCCACCCGCAATACCGCCGCCGGCCGGTGCCTCGCTGGGTAACGGCGCCGCCAGGCTGGCCGGCGTCGGCGGCGCCGCCGGTGCCTTGGGCTTGGCGATTACCTTGGGCTTCTCGAACGGCTTCGGTTTCGCCGCCACCTTGGGTTTCTCGATGGGCTTGGGAATCTCGATTGGCTTGACGGGGTCAGCCGGCGCGACAACCGCCTCGGCCGGCGCCGCCGGGCCGTTGCCGGTGCCAGGTCCCGGCGGCGGCGGGGGTGGAGGGGGAGCCGGATCGCGGATGACCAGCGGGATGATCGACGAATGCTCCTCGGAGGCGATGTGGATCGACGTGGCGGCGAACAACAACAGCAGCCCGGCGTGCAGGCAGGTGGATACCAGGGTGGAGACCACTCCCGGAAGTCCTGCCCGCGCTGCCATAGGATGTGCCGCCACGTCGATCTATCCGGTCTAGAAGAAGATCTGTAGACCGCCGCGCACCGCGAACGGAGCACCGGGGGTGAAGGTGATGCCCTCGATGCCGGGGTTGGTGTACGGATCAGGCTGCGCGTAGGGACGGTTGCCCTGCGGTTGGCAGTCCGAGCTGCCCGCCCCGAAATCGAGCCCGGTGATCTGGTTGACGCAGGTGGACTCGACGAACTGCGACTGGCGCCAGTCGGTGTCGGTGAGATTGAGCAACGCGAGCGACGCTTCGACGTTCCGCCACCGGTAGCGCAGGATCAGGTCGAGCAGGGTGTAGCCTTGGGCATAGAAGGTGCGGATCTCGTTCGCGGGCCGCTCGCCGAGGTTCCTGAAACGCAGCGCGCCGGCGAAGCCGTTGCCGAACTCGGCGGTGAGACCGCCGTTCATCAGTAGCGTCGGCGCGAGCGGGATGGCGTTGCCGCTCACCTCCTGGCCCTCCTGGTTCAGGCCGGTCGTGCCGTACTTGAAGCGTGGATCTGCCCAGGTGAGGTCGAAGTCGGCGAACAGCCAATCGGTGAATTGATAGCGCGCTTCGAAGTCGACGCCCCAGCGGCGCGACGGCGGGCCGGGAATGAAGACGCCCGGCACTGGTTGATCGGCGTCGACGTCGCCGCCGTCGCCGGAGAAGGTCAGCTCGCTGTCGAGGTCGATCAGCCAGAGCGCGGCCGCCAGATCGAGACGGTCGAACTGACGCGTGCGCGAGCCGAGCTCGTAGCCCAGTGCCTGCACCAGCCCGTCGGTGCCGGTCAGGGCGACGGCGCGTGCGTCGTTGGAGTGAAAGCCGTAACCGAAGTTGGCGTACACCTCGGTATTCTGCCACGGGCCGAGGATCAGATTGGCTTTGGGGCTGGCGAGTCCCTGCACCTCGTTGCCCTGAATGGGCACGGCGACGAAGTTGGGATCGTCGGGCTGGACGGCGAGGCGGTCGTTGGTGTCGAAGACGAAGACGTCGCCGCGCACGCCGCCCTCCAGGCGGGCCCAGTCGGTGAAGAAGATCTGCTGGCCCCAGTAGCCGCTCAGCGATTGCTGGTACACGCTGACGGCGTTGAACTGGTAGAAGCGGTTGCGCCGCACCTGGCGCCAGAGCGCGACGTCGATGCTGTCGCCGCGCGTCTGAACGCCGAAGGTGGTCGCCATGGGGACGTCGCCGAGGCCGGGCATGTTGTCGAGGTTCCAGAAGCGCTTGTAGCTGGCGAAGCCGCCCCACAACAGGCGTTCGTCATACTGTTCGATGCCGTCGCCGGGAATGAACTGGTTCAGGGGGATGCCGGCGGGCGGGGCGTCCGCGCATTCCGCGCCCTGCCCGGCGCAGCGGTCGATGTAGCGCCCGCTGCCCGGCGAGTCGGTGTAGAAGCGCAGGCCGGTGTCGCGGAAGAAGGTGAAGTTCGAGTAGAGGCGCAAGTGGTAGTGGGCGCCCCACACCTGCGCTTCCCACTCCTCCTCGGCGGTGGGCTTGTAGCTCCAGATGGCGCTGAGGTTCTCGCGATCGGAGTTGCCGCCCTCGGTCGGGTCGAGTGAGGCGAAGCGGTTGATGTCGCCGGGTTCGTCGCCGACGATGCGGACCGGGATCTGCCCCGAGCCGTCCCAGTCGCCCGAGTAGACCGAGGCGAGCAGCGACAGTTTGTGGTCCACGGCGGGGTTGATCGTGAACTTGCCGAAGAAGTTGTAGCGCGCGTAGTTCTCCGGGTTGTCGAACGGCCCGTTGGTGAAGTACGCCTCGGCGGTGAGCAGGGTCTTGGCCCAGTCGATCGGGATCGAGCCGCCGAGCACGTAGCGCTGGGTGTCGAACGAGCCGCCCTCGGCGAGGGCGAAGTTCTCCTCGTACTCGTCCTTGGTGGTGATCTCGAGCGCGCCGGCGGTGGCGAAGTCGCCGAGATGGACGAAGTACGGCCCCTTGTAGAGCTGCAGGGTCTTGACCGTCTCCGGGATCAGGTAGTTGATGTCGGCATACCCCTGTCCGTGTGCGTGGGTGACCATGTTCACCGGAATGCCGTCGGTGAACAGGGCGAAGTCGGTGCCGTGGTCGATATCGAAGCCGCGCAGGAAGTACTGCACCGCCTTGCCGCCGCCGGCGTGTTGCACGACCACCAGGCCGGGGACGTTGTTGAGGATCTCCTGCGTGGTCGAGTGCGGGCGCAGGGCGTAGTCGCGCGTGCGGATGACTGCGGACGACGCCGCCGACAGCGGTCGATCGGCCTCGACGATGACCTCGTCGAGTTGCATCAACGTTCCGCTGCGCGACGGTTCCCTGCGCGCCGGCTGGTCGGCGGCCGGCGATCCACCGTCGGCTGCCTCGGTATCGGTATCGGATGCGGTCTCGGTCCCCGTCCCCTCGCTACTGTCACCCGGCGCCGCCGGCGGCGCCGCGGCGGGCTCCTCGGCTTGCGCGCCGCGGCCATCGGGCAGCGCCAGAACGAGCGCGAGCGCAAGCATAGCTGTGGTCGAATGCATCTCTCCCTCTCCCCCGCAGCCAGGCGTCGCGCGCGCGCGAGCGCGGCTCTCCTGCCGGGCAGTCGAGCTGACGTGAAAAACGATCAGCAGTCGGAGAAGAGGGGGGCGGGCGGGGCGCGGGCGTGCGAGGCGTGGACGGCGACGCGGTCGATGCGCGGCGGCGCGGTCGGCGGGGCCGTGCCGACGGTGGCGACGGCCGTGACGTAGACGACGTCGGGAACGACGGCGCGCTGGAAGAGCTGCCGTTGGTGCCAGTGGCCGGCGTCGCCGCCGGCGTCGCCGCTGAGCTGGGTGCCGTGCGGCGTGGCGGATCGTTGCGCCGCCGAGGGGGCGCGGCGGTGCCGGCGATGGTGGTCGTGTGCCACGCCGTCGTCGTGCGCGTGGCGGTGCGCGAGAATCTCGCCCAGGAGATCGGCGAGGTCGTCGTCCTCGGCGTGCACGTGGGTGCGCTCGCCGCCGGCGTGGTGGTGATGCACCCAGCCGCTGCGTGGCGCGGCGACGCTGAGCGCGAAGAGCGCGGCGACGGCCGGGGCGAGAGCGGCGAGCGGTGTACGAAGGCGCGGCATGACGGGGAACTATCCAGGCCCTAACACGACGGCGGCCGGCAGATCACGCCAAAACCCTGTTCAGGCGTCGTCACCGGTGTACCACCAGGCCCACAGGATCAGCACCGCCTGGAACGGCAGCCGGATCCAGTTGACGATGCCGGCCCCCTCGGGGTTGCCGAACAGGGCGACGTTGTAGAGGGCGATATGGACGTTGGCGGGGAAGATGGCGATGAGCAGCAGGATGATGCCCCAGGCGGCGCGCGCGCGCAGCGACGGGATGAGCACGGCGACGCCGAGGACCACCTCGGCGACGCCCGACAGGAAGATCAGGAAATCGTGCCAGGGCAGGTAGGGCGGCATCATCGGCCGGTAGGCGCCCGGGTTGATGAAGTGCAGGGCGCCCGCGATCACGTAGAGGATGCCCATGACCCAGAGCAGGATGCGTTTGATCGGGCTCATGGGGGGCTCCTGTAGCGAGGTCGGTGTGGAAAGGCGAATTGCTCGGATGGGCCTGCTGCCTGCTGCCCTGCTGCCGGCTTTGCACAAGAAATCAGTCAGCAACAACGGATTACACGGATTGAGCGGATTTCTGAGTCCTGCTGCGTGAATCCGCTCAATCCGTGCAATCCGTTGTTGGGTCTCTGAGTTTTTGGGCAAAGCCCCGGCTGACTTCCCCTACGCCGGGAGCGGGCGACTGGATGGCCGCCGGCGGCGTCCGGGCACTCCTCATCCCCGGCACCGACCAGCGGCGCCCACCGGTTCGCGGGGCGCAATCCGAATCGCCCGTCCGGGCGTAGAGAGGGTTGTGATCGTGTCCGTGCGTTCCCTGTCGGTTGCGCCGCCGCGCGCGCAGGTGCTACCCCGCGTGGTGCCGATGCACCCGGAACGGCCAGAGCCCGTTCATCCCGAAGCGAGCTGCGAGCGCTTGGTGCGGCGAATGGCGACGGGCGATCAGCAGGCGGTGGCGCTGTTCTACGACCAGACCTGCGCGCTGGTCTTCGGTCTGGCGCTGCGCATCGTCGGTGAGCCGAGCACGGCGGAGGACGTCGTCCTGGAGGTCTACACCCAGGCGTGGCGGCAGGCGGCCGAATACGATCCGGCGCGCGGCCGGCCGACCGCCTGGTTGCTCAACAT
>JBOHWA010000420.1:0-4208 GCA_050735855.1 Binatia bacterium | reverse complement strand
GGTGCCGCCGCCGCGCCCGCGCCGGGGCTGAGCTGCAGCCACTGCGCCGGGAACACGTCGCCGTCGGCGAACAGTACGCAGCGCTCGATGACGTTGCGCAGCTCGCGCACGTTGCCCGGCCAGTCGTAATCGCGCAGCGCCGTCCACACCGCATCGGGGATGTGGCGCACCGCCTTGCCGGAGCGGGCGTTGTACTCGGCGACGATCGGCGGCAGCAGGTCCTCGAGGTCCTCGCGCCGCTCGCGCAACGCCGGCAGGGCGAGACCGAAGACGGAGAGCCGGTGGTAGAGGTCGGCGCGGAACTCGCCGTCGCGCACCCGCGCGCCGAGGTCGCGGTTGCTGGCGGCGACCAGCTGCACGTCGACCGTCACCTCGCGCTCGGCGCCGAGCGGTCGCACGCGCTGATCCTCGATCACCTTGAGCAGCTTGGCCTGCAGGTCGAGCTCGAGCTCGCCGATCTCGTCGAGAAAGAGCGTGCCGCCGCTCGCCTGCTCGATCAGGCCGCGGCGCCGCTTGGCGGCGCCGGTGAAGGCGCCGGCCTCGTGGCCGAAGAGCTCGGATTCGAGCAGCTCGCGCGGCAGCGCGGCACAGTTGATCTCGACCAGGGGCCCGGCGGCGCGCCGGCCGCTGTAGTGCAGGATGCGCGTCGCCAGACCCTTGCCGGTGCCGGTCTCGCCGCCCACCACGAGGGCGCTGAACGGTACCTGGCAGAGCTTGAGCAGCACCTCGCGCACGCCGGCCGCGCAGCTGCTGCGGCCGGCGAAGGCGTCGACCGAGTAGCTCTGATGCTGCTGGCGCGCCTGCTCGCTGATCTGGCGCTGGGCGCGGGCGCTGCGCGCGGCGCCGGCGACGACCAGCTCGAGCCGCTTCTGATCGCACGGCTTCTCGAGGAAATCGTAGGCGCCGAGACGCAGCGCGCGCACCGAGTCGGCGACGCTGCCGAAGCCGGTGAGGAAGATCCATTCACCACCGCCGGCGCCGCTGCGCTCGCGCACGGTGGTGAGCAGATCGAGCGCGTTGCCGTCGGGCAGCTGCATGTCCGACACCACCACCAACGGCGCCAGCTCGTCGTCGAACAGCGCCCGCCGCGCCGTGGCGAGATCGGCACAGTGCACCACCTCCCAGCCGCCACGGCGGAAGTGCCGCGCCAGCTCGGCGCCGAGCACCGCCTCGTCCTCGATCAACAGCAGCGTGTCGGCCATGCGCAGCTGGTAGCAAGGATCGCGGCCGCGGGCCACGGGCCGTGCTCAGGCATCCGCATCGAGCGGCAAGAGCAACGTGACGCGGGCGCCGTGCGGGTCGACGTTGGTGAGCTGCAGCTCGCCGCCGAGGTCGCGCGCCAGGCGCTGCACCATGGCGAGGCCGAGGCCGGTGCCGCGTTCGCGGGTGCTGAAGAAGGGGCGCACGCCGCCGTGCAGCAGCGCCGGGGGAAAGCCTGGCCCGTCGTCGGCGACGGCCAGGCGCAGGCGATCGCCCTCGACGGCCAGGTCCACCTGGATCGTGCCGCCGGCCGGGCCGAGCGCCGCCGCGGCGTTGAGGATCAGATTGAGCAGTGCCTGGCGCACGCGGTCGTGCGGCAGGCGGACGGTGACGGTCGGGTCGACGCGGTTGACCAGGCGCACTTCCGGCGCCACCTGGCAGCGCGTCAACGCCAGCAGCTCGTCGACCAGATAGGCGAGCCGCAGCGGGCGCGGTGTCTCCGGGGCGTGGCGCGCCGAGTCGAGCAGCTGGTTGAGCAGCCGGGTGAGGCGCGCCACCTCGTCGCCGGTGCGCTCGACGCGCTCGATCTGCTCCTGATCGGTGAGCTCGCTGCGCAGGTTGGACAGCGTCATCTGGATACCCGCCAGCGGGTTGCGCAGCTCGTGCGCCACCGAGGCGGCCAGCTCGCCGGTGGCGGCCAGGCGCTCGGCGCGCGCCAGCGTGCGCTGCTGCTCGAGCAGCGTCCGCGTGGCGCTGCGCACCTCGCTCTCGAGCGTCGCGGTGCGCGCCCGGTGCGCTGCCTCGAGCTCCTGCAGGCGCGCGGCGACGGTGTTGAACTGTTGGTGCAGCGGCAGCAGGAAGGGCTCGACGCCCGCGAGCGGCGTCGGCGTGAACTGCCCCTCGGCGAGGCGTCCGAGCTGCGCGCCGAACTCGTCGAGCGGCTTGATGATGCGGCGCCGCGCCAGCGGCAGCAGCACCAACCCGACGGCGAGGATGGCGAGCGGCGCGGCGAGCTCGAGGCGAAGCTGCGTGACGCTGTCGCCCTCCATGCGGGCGAGCAGGCCGGCGTGGTGGGCGTGCTCGGTGGACGCCGCCTGGTTGAACAGCAGGACGCCGTGCGCCAGCTCGACCGGACCGCCGACGTCGATGCGCTGCAGGATAACGCGCACCGCCAGCAGCTGCGTCGGCGTCTGCGGGTCGCTGGCGAGCGCGCTGAGCCGGTCGATATTCTGCTCCAGTAGGCGGCAGCCGCCGGGATCCTCGGCGGTGCTCTCGCCGATGCGGATGAGCAGCTCCGAGGCGACGACATGGACGCGCTCGAACTCGTTCAGTCGGCCGAGCTCGCCCTGCGCGGCGCGCAAGCGCCACTGATCGCGCACCGTGAGCGCGGCCGAGACGACGAGGGCGACCGCGAGCACCGCGAGAAACGCGGCGGTCGCGAGTCGGAGCCGGCGGAAGATCGATGCCTGCATGCGCGCCGAAGCGGGTTTAACCACAGTTGACTGCGATGGGACAAAGGAATCGGCCAAGCGCCGGCGCCGGGCTGAAGGCGCGTTGCGCGCTCACCGCCGAGAACGACTGGAAGCCCGCGCCACTCATGGCGACGGCAACCTGGAGGGCGCCGGGCCCTCGGCGCCGGGGGCGGTTGTGGTGGGGGTGTCCGGCGCGCGCCCGGCGCCATCCAGCCGTCGCCATGAGCGGCGCGGCGGGGCATCGGCGCGGCGACGGTTGCGCCGCGAGAAAACAAGTGGGCGAGGGCACCTCCGTCTTCCTTCCTTGTTCAGCGTCGGGGACCATCCCCGAAGCACATGGAACGGAGGCACCCTCACCCGTCCCCGCACCAGCGCCCACGCAGGTGCGGGGAAGCTCGTCGTCAGGCGCGCGGCGCGCCGTAGAGCGGCACGAGATCGGCATCGCGCAGCCAGCCGCTTTCGCCGCTCGGCAATGCGATCTGCACCCAGCCGAGAAAGTCGCGCTGCGCGATCACCAGGGCGCCGGCTGCCAGCGGGCGCTGCTGGGCCGGCGCTTCGGCATCGGTCGGCACCGAGCGCAACACGGTCGTCTGCGCGACCAGCGCGGCGTTCGGATCGGCCAGGGTGCCGTAGCGCTGCAGGGCGATCGTTGCGGCGACCGTGCAGAGCACGCCGGCGCCGATCAGCGCGACAGCCCAGACGCCGGCACGGCGATCGGTGTAACGGCGCTGCAGCCCGCCGGCGGCGCCGCCGCAGAGCAGCAGCGCGCCGAGCACGAGCAGCGCCTGCCAGCCGGCGGGCGGCAGGGCGGCGACGAAGTCGGAGGCGAGCACGGCGGCGACACGGCCATCGAGGCCGGGCAGGCGCGCCGCGAACGCCTGGGCATTCCAGCCCACCGCCGGGCTGCTCGGCGCGTGCGCGAAGGCGGCCAGGGTTTGGCCCAGGGCGCGGCCGTCGTGGCCCTGCTGGGCCTCGGCGAGGCCGAGGTTGTAGCGTGCGATCCAGTCCGACGGTTGCGCTTGCGCGGCGGCGAGGAACTCGGCGCGCGCGCCGGCGAAGTCACCGGCGCCATACTGCTCGAGGCCGTCGGCGCCGGCGCGCCCGGCGAGGCAGGCGAGCAGCAGGGCGGCGGTGGCGGCCTTGGGGAAGAGCTGCTGGGTGCGGACGGCGCGCGGTGGATTGAGCCTCAGCCGGCGGCGGCGGGTGCACAACGCCAGGGCGTGCGCTGCCCATCCGCTCGGCAGGGCGTGGCCGCGACCGTAGAGGCCGCGTTCGCTGCCGGCCCACACCTCGACCCAGTCCTCGCCGCCAACGCTGCGCAACTGCCCGGCCGTCGGCGCGGCGAGATCGATGCCCAACGCGATCGCCGCAGCCTGCTGCCAGGCGAGCAGCGCGGTGACGCGTGCCTCGGCGGTGGCGGCGCTGTGCGCCTGCTCGACCAGGCTGCGCAACAGCTTGAGCGCCAGTCGACGCGCCCGGCGCGGATCGCGCTGACGCGCCCGGCGCACCGCCAGTGCGAGCCAGTAGGCGGCGAGC
>JBOHWA010000419.1:0-11434 GCA_050735855.1 Binatia bacterium | reverse complement strand
CCCTGGTACTACGGGCGCGCCGATTGGATCGCGCGCCAGTATCCAGCCGTGGCGGCGTTCACGCCGATGTTCTTCGCCGCGACCGGCACCGAGCCGGGATGCGGGATGGCCAACCCGGCGCTCACCTACGGCTGCTACGGCGAGGCGCTGCTGGTCACCGATCGCACCCGCCCGTTTCAGTTCACCGACGCGCGCCTGGTCGACTGCCTGCGCGCCAACCCCGACATGCCGATGGTGGTCGACTTCTGGTTCTACTACTTCACCCGTCCCGGCTCGGCGCTGCGCGCCTATTTGGCTGGCGAGGGCAGCGGGCAGCGGCTCTACTTCTCACCGCTGGCGCTCGAGCAGTGGGACCGGCCAGAGCTCAGCCTGGGCTTCGTCAACCGCTGAGCGGCGCCGACGACGCCTTCACGGCGTCGAACATCGCGCGGTAGGCGGCGTCGAGACCGACCGGCCTACGCATTCATCTGAGCGCGGGTTTCGCTTGCGAGGCCGTTCCTCAGCCTCGTATGGAGAGACGGTCATCCCAGCACGCATGCACGATCGCCCACTGGCCCTGCGGGATCTGGAGTCGCCTTCAGATCCGGCTGCTGCCGCCGCCCCGACGGTGGAGCCCCCGTACTACCGAACCGACGGAGGCTACCGCGGCACGGCACCGTACTTCTTCGATCTCGAGGCCTGCGCCTGGGCAGACCTGTTGTGCCACAATTGGCAGGCCGTGCGGCGCGAGTACGAGGACAACGTGCGGGGCGGTCGCGATCACGTCGTCGACGTCTTCAACCCCGCCGGGCCCAAAGTCTCGGGCTGGCGCTCGGTGAACTTCCAGACCTTTCTGTGGCGCTATCATCGCGCGCGACGCGCCTTCCCGGTCACCGTGGCGCTGCTCGACTCGATCCCGGGGCTGACATCGGCGTTCATCAACGTCCTCGAGCCGGGTGCGTCGATCCCGGCGCATCAGGGCGATTCGCAGGCGATCCTGCGCTGCCATCTCGGCCTCGATGTCCCCGCGGGCGATTGCGGGGTGCGTGTCGGACCGGAGACGCGGCGTTGCGCCAACGGCATGCTGCTGGCGTTCTGCGATGCGCACGAGCATGCGTCGTGGAACGCGACCAGCCAGCGGCGCATCGTCTTGCTGGTCGACGTCATGCGTCCCGAGTACCTCGCGCAGCGCGGGTCGATCTGTGCCAACGTGCTCTCGGCCACGACGGTCATCTGGCTCGAGAAGCACCTGCGCCACCAACGGCCGTTGCCGCCCTGGGCCCGAACCTTTCTGCGGCGCGCGATCGGCTGGGCCTTCCGGCTCTGGTTGCCGATCCAGCGACGTCTGGGTTGAGTGCGTGTGAGGACGGTCCGCGTCCACATCGGCGACGACGCGATCGAGTACGAGATCGCGGCCGAAACCGCCTTCGGCGCCGACGAGGTCCTGCTCGAACGCGACGACGACCTGCTGGCGGGTACCGAGTTCGCCGACAACGGCTTCACCGTCGCGCCGTTTCTGCCGGCGGCCGCCCATGCGGCCCTGGTCGACGGCGTGCAGCGTCTGCTCGTCGCCGCCATCACCCAGGTGGCGCCGCGCGTGTCCGAGGCCGACTTCACGCTCGCCGGCTACCACCGCGCGGTGACCGACGCCGAGCACGCGGCCTTGGTAGAGACTACCGGCGTGCACTGGCCGAACGAGGCGTTGCCCATCCCGATGGCGTTGGTCGAGCGGCGGGTGTCCGAGATCCTCGGCGTGGATGTGGTGGCGACCAATCCGAGTTTCGACCTGCACCACTTCCAGGTGCGCGTCGTGCGTCCGGGCAAGCCGGACAACAACCCCCCGCACCGGGACGTCTGGCTCGACCGCCTGCGCAACGCGGTCAACGTGTACGTGCCGCTGGCCGGCTCGAATGCCTCGTCGTCGCTGCCGCTCGTGCCGGGCAGCCACCGCTGGCGCGAGGCCGAGATCGAGCGCACCGTGAGCGGGGCGACGATCGACGGCGTGCGCTATACGGTCCCGGCGGTGACCGATGTGCGCGGCGGGTGGCGCATGGTGCGCCCGCCGGTGGGGCCGAACCAGGTGATGGTGTTCACGCCTTATGCGATCCACGGCGGCGGCGTGAACCGCAATGCCGACCTGACGCGCGTGTCGCTCGAGATCCGCTTCTGGCGCCGGCGCTGAGCCGGTTCACTCCGCGGTGGCGTGCAGGCCACCCGCCGCCGGCCGCCGCCGCGGCACGGCGTTGAAGGCGTCGTAGTAGCCGGGATCGCCCGTGCCCAGAAGGTGGTCCCAATGGATGAACCACCCGGCGAAGTTACAGCCGACGCGGGAGTGATGGATGTTGTGGTACGTCGCGTTGTTGAACCAGCCGAAGACCGGATGGCGCGCCACCCAGCGCGGGAAGAACTCGTAGCCGAGGTGACAGAGCGTGCCGTAGGCGAACAGATAGGCGCCGGCCGCGGCGAGCGCGAGCGGATGGATCGGCACGAAGACGACGAAGAGGATGAAGAACGCGTTGCCGATGAAGGTCTCGATCGGGTGTGCCGCGAAAGTGGCGAAGGCCGTCGGGTTGCCGACACGATGGTGCACCCAGTGCACGTGCCGGAACATGAAGTCGGTGTGCAGCCAGCGGTGCTGCCAGTAGTTCCAGGTGTCGTAGCCGAGCACCGCGAGCGCCGCCGACAGGGCGAAGTAGCCCCAGCCGTACTCGGCGATGCTGAAGTACATGCGGGTGTGCCCGTGGTGGATCAGGGCGTACATGAGCAGCGTGGCGAGGCCGGTGCAGGCGGTGTTGGTCAGCGACCAGACGATCTCATGGCGAATCTCGGGTCCGCCGGGGAAGGCCTCCTGGATGCGATAGCCCAGCCACTGCTGCTTGAAGCGGACGTGCAGCAGCCAATAGAGACCGCCGGCGAGCGCGAAGTAGCGCAGGCAGAATCCCAGGTAGTAAGTGGCGTAGGCCTGGAACGTGGGCTCGTAGGCGCTGCTGTCCATGGTGACGGCGGTCGTCGGAGTATCGCGTTGCCGTCACGGCAAGGTCAAGGTGCTCCGTTCAGCGCCAGCCTTCGACGACGAAGAGGGGGAGGTTCTCCCAGCCGTTGACCGCGACAGCGTCGGGGAGCTCCACGCGCCGACCCTGCCGGGCGTGATTCTCGAGCAAGCCGCCAAGCTGCTGCTCCCAGTGGTCGAGATAGCGGCCGGCACTGCCCTCGTCTGATGGCAGGCCCAGGGCAGGCCGCGGCGCGTTCGGGTCGGGCGCCACCGGTTGGCCGACGACCCATACCTTGCCGCCCTGGCGCAGGGTCTGCTCGACGCGCGCCAGCTCGGCGGCGACGCCGCGCTCGCCGAGCGCCATCTTCTCGCGCACCAGCAGGTGCACGTGGAATCGGTGGTCGGCCAGATCGGGCAGGGTGATCCACGGCGCCGGACCGCGGTAGTAGCGGTCGAAGGTGATGCCGGCGACCCAGGGGAAGACGACCACCAGGTCGCTGGGTTGCGCCGCCTGCTCGATCGCGCGCGCCGCCAGGTCGACGCTCGTCATGCGCACCCGCACCGTCGCCGCCACGGCCGGCAAGGTCAGCAGCGCCGCGACCGCGACGCCGGCGACGCGCGCCCAGGCGCCGTAACGCCAGCGCCGCGCCAGGACCCAGATGCCGATCTCGCAGGCCAGCGCGCTCAGCGCGAACAGCGACAGGTAGTGCCAGTAGTGCGTCAGCACGCCGGTGCGCATATAGGCGGGGAAGGTGCCGCCGAGCGTGACTGCCAGCAAGATGATGGCGAAGATGGCACGGTCGGCATCCACCTTGTCACCGCGCCACAGCAGCACGGTGGCCAGACCGATCGCGGCGACGAGCGCGCTCAGGCCCCACGCCGCCGCCAGGACGGGCACATTCGGCGCCAGGCCGGCGGCGAACACGCGCAGGATCCAGCCCAGGGGGATGGCGGCGTGCTGCTCCTGCTGCGCCGTGTCCATCATGTAAAGCAGGATCGAGTAGTTCACGGCGAACAGGACGGCGGCAGCGATGGCGCCGATGCCGAGCGTGGCGAGCAGGAGTCGCGGGTTGCGCCGGCGCCAGCACACGGCGGCGGCGCCGACGCCGATGCCGAGCAGCGGCAGGCCGTTGCCGAAGTGGGTCTGCGCGGCGACGATCGCGGCGATCTGGGCGACGGCGTAGCGGCTCCAGGTCGGCCGCTGGACGAACGCCCAGGTCGCCGCGGCGCTCCAGAGGATGGCGAGCGCTGCGAGGCCGTAGCCGCGCACCATGTCGCCATAGGTGATGACCGACGGACTGAGGCCGAAGAGCAACAGCAGCACCAGCGGTGGACCGACGCCGATCTGCCACCCGGCCCACCACACGACGGCGACCATCGCCAGCCCGACGGCAAGCCCGAGGCGCCGATAGCCGGCGTCGTCGCCGGCGAGCCCGGCACCCCGCCAGGCGTACACCAGCCCGATCCACGCCGGCGGAAACGAATCGAAGTGCAGATGCGAGTAGACCTCGGCGGCCGTCGGCAGCGAGGCGACGTTGACGCTGTTCACCTCGTCACGCCACAGGGCGCCCGCACTGCGGTGGTACTCGAGATGCAGGGCGACGATCCCGAGTGTGAGCAGCACCCCCACCGTGACGGCTGCGCGGCGCGCCGTGATCGAGGCGGGATGCATCTGAAAAACAGTGGCACAGAAGCGTCGCCGCTGGCAACGAGCATTGGCGCGGCGGCTTGGCGCCGGGCGGGTGATAGTAGTAACTGGCCTACCCGCAGCGGAGCCGCGATTCCCCCATGAGTGACACCGACCTGTCGGTCATCGTCCCCGTCTACAACAATGCCTCCACCCTCGGGGAGCTGATCGACCGCCTGCTGGCGGTGCTCGAGTCGATCGGGCGCCCGTTCGAGCTGATCTTCGTCGACGACGGTTCGAGCGACGGCAGCCTGGCGCTGCTGCGCCAGCGCGCCGCGGGCGAGCCGCGCATCCGGCCGTTCGCCCTGGTCAAGAACTTCGGCAGCCAGGCGGCGGCATGCGCGGGCCTCGACCAGGTGCGCGGCCGCGTGGTGGTTTCGCTCGATGCCGACCTGGAGAACTGTCCGGAAGACATCCCCGCCCTGCTCGCGCCGCTGAGCGACGGATGCGATCTGGTCTGCGGCTACCGGGAGAACCGTCGCGCACCATTCCTGACCCGCCTGCTGCCGTCGGCGCTGATGAACGCCTTCATCCGCTGGCGCACCGGTACGACGGTGCCGGACCTCGGGTGCGGTATGCGCGTGGTCGATGCCGCGCTGATTCGCGATCTCGCCTCGGAGGGCGAAGCGCGCCGCTTGCTGACACCACTGATCCTCAAGCGCGCCCGCAAGGTCGCCGCCGTGCCGGTGCGCCAGGGGATCACCCCGCGCTCGAGCGGGCACTCCTTCCTCAGCCTGCTGGGGCTCGCCGCCGACTACTACCTGGCGACCGCCGGACGACCGTTCCTGGTGACCGGCCTGATCGCCGCGGGGGTGATCGCCAGCGGAATCGTGGTGTTCGTCGTCGGGTCGGCGCTGACCGGCCTGGTGCTGATGGCCATCGGCGTGTTCGGCGCCTTGCTCTCCCTCATCGGCGAGTTCAGCCAGCGGACCTATCAGTTGGTGCAGGGACGGCCCTTCTACAGCCTGCGAGACCTCGAGCGAGAGGAAGCAACGCGCTCGACGCCCGGCCCGCCCGACCAGCGGTGAGCGGCGGCCGGCGCCGAATCCGGGGTTGACACTCGGGTGCGGGCGGACCTAGTCGTCGAGCTGATGTCGAGACCGTCCGAGTCACTGGCGGCGCCCGCGGACCGCGCCGCAGCGGACCTGGCTGTCGCGCCGATCGAGCGCATCGAGGTGCCGTCGCGCCAGGTCTTCGAACGCGAGTACCTGCGGCGGCGGCGCCCGGTCATTCTCACCGGCCTGACGAAGAACTGGCTGCCGACGGAGTCTTGGACGCTGGAGCGCGTGGCGGGTCGTTATGGCGACGCCGACGTCGTCGCCGTCACCCTCGAGCGCGGCGCGGTGGCCGACGACGACAGGGGCGGCGGCCTGTTCCACCGCGTCCGGCTCGCGGAGTTCGCCGCGTCGCTGGCGGGCCCAGGCGCGGCGCGCCTCTACGTCGTGGCATCAACCTGGAACTTTCCGCCCGAGTTCCAACGGGACTACCAGGTGCCCGCCTACTGCGCCGACGCGGCGCATCTGCGCATCAAGGTGTGGATCGGCAAGGCCGGCACGGTGATGCCGCTGCATCGCGACGTGCCGCACAACTTCCACGTCCATCTCAGCGGCCGCAAGCGCTGGCTGCTGTTCGCGCCGTCGGCGCGCGTCTATCCGCGCGGCGTGTTCTCCGGCATGCCGAACTTCGCCAGCGTCGACCCCGAGCAGCCCGACTACGAGCGCTTTCCGCGCCTGCGCGGCGCGACGGCGCTGGGTGCCACGCTGAACGCCGGCGAAACGTTGTTCATCCCGCAAGGGTGGTGGCACCACATCCGTTCGCTCGACAACGCCGTGTCGATGAACTTCTGGTGGGGCGGCCCGCTGGTCCAACTGGCGTCGCTGGCCTCGACCGCCTTCAAACGCCTGAGCGGCATCCGCCGCGACGAGTGGGCCTGAGCGACGGGCGAAACGCGCGTCACGCACGCTGCCTACTGGAAGCACGTTGCAAAGCTGCCCGAGGCGTTGACGAACTCCTGCAGGCTCTGGTTGTAGCGGAAGTACAGGTCGCGACGCAGCGGATCGCCGGCGCGCACGGCGATCGGCGCGCCCATGTTGCTGAGGTGGTTGAGGGTGTGTTCGAGGCCCGGCCGGCCGCGGCCGGCGGCGATGCTCTCGATCATGCGCCGCCAGACCGCGCGCGACGCTTCGAGGGCGAAGTCGGCGCGCGCGGCGTCGCCGGGGCCGGGTTGGCGGACGTCGACGACCGAGAACAGCTCGAAGGTGACCTGTACGTGCCAGGGCGCCTGGTCCGGTCCGTCGACGACGGTGAACTGGGCGACGCAATCGACATAGCCGAGCTGTTCCTGGCGCGCGCGGTTGCCGTTCATCAACTCCGCCAGACGCTGAAACCAGGCGACCGACGGGAAGGGCAGCGCCGCCCGATCGGCGGTCTCCGGGCTCGCCATGGCGCTCACGCACGCGCCCAGGGCGCGTCGAGCGGGATCATGCAGCGCCCGCGCCGATCGAAGCCGGCCCGGGCGCAGCGCTGCAGGTACTCATCGATGAACAGGTGCCAGAGCGTCGCCACCCCGTCCATGCCGCGATCGATGTGCGCCAACCCGCCGCCGAGCAGCACGGCGATCGGCTCGACCAATGTGGCCTCGGTGAAGGCGGTGAGGATGATCGGCTCGCCGACGTCGGCGAAGCGGTGCATCGCCTCCAGTGCCTGCGCGCGGTCGGGCGCATGGTCGAGGTGGTACTTGAGTTCGAGCACGCCGTAGGCGACGTGCCGCGCCTCGTCCTGCAGGCAGCGGCGGAAGATCTCCTTGTCGACCTGAGTGCGGGCGATCGCTTCGCCGGAGCGGAAGATCGACAGCACCAGGCCTTCGCCGAGCAGGTTGAGCAGGAAGGTGCCCATGGTGTGCGTCGGCGCATCGATGATGGCCTTGAGCGCCCACTCGAACCCCGGCGCGGCGTGCAGCAGCCCGCCGCCGGCGATGGCGCGCTTGCGGAACACCTCCTGGTGGCGCGCCTCGTCCATCACCTGGGTGGCGAGGAAGCTCTTCACCTCGAGGAAGTCCTGCGGGATGCGGTAGAGCCACTTGGCCGGGAAGTCGCCGGCGACGAACTCGACCTCGGTCAGCACGGTGCAGAGCTGCGCCGTCGCCTTCTCGAGATCGTCCGGCAGCGGCTCGAGCTCGCTCCAGGCGATGTCGCGCGTCGCGTTCCACTGCCGTGCCTTGGCCTCCTCGTACAAGCTGATGACGTTGTCTGCCCAGACCTCGGAGCGATCGAGGACGTCGTAGTTGTCCTGCGTCGGCATCTCGGCAGCGTACGGTTCGCGCACCGAGCCGCGCGCGGCGAAGTTGCGCCAGGTCACCTCGGCCGGCACGTCGCCATAGGCGCCGACGGAGTTGATGTCCCCGAAGGTGAGCCCGCGGGCGGACGGCGTCGCGCGCGGTCCCCAACCGGCGCCGTCGGTATTCAGCCAGTGCAGCGAGTACTCGCCGCGCGCCAGGCGCTCGGCGTTGCGCTCGAGCAGCGCGAGCCACTGCGGGTGCTCCTCGCGGAACGCGCTGGCGTAGCGGTCCACGGCTGACCCGAGTGTCGTCTTCGACATGTTGAACAGTCCCCGCCCGGCGGGCGCCCTCGGCCGGGGCGCGCCGCCGCCCGGATGGTGCCCGAACGGCCCCCGACGGGCAACCCGTCCGCGCGACGCCGGAACGGATCGGTGGGCGGAGATCGCCCTTGCCGGATGCCGGCGGCGCATTGTACGGTCCGCGCTGGGGAGTCACGTGGGGGCGGTATGAGGTGCCCCACATGGGCTAGCAGCAGAGACCAATGATCCATCAGCAGATATCGATCGCACTCGCCGATCTCCTCCATCCCGGCAACGTCAACAAGACCTTTCCGTACGCCGCCGGGTGTATCGCGGCGTTCACGGCCAGGGCGCTGCAGGACCAGGCGGCGATCGAGGTGTACCGCACCCCCGAGGATCTCGGCGACGCCTGCGGGACCCGCATGCCCGAGGCGATCGGCTTCTCCAACTATGTCTGGAACCTGGAGCTGACCTACGAGGTCATCCGCCAACTGAAGGCTGCCGCGCCCGCGGTCGTCACGATCGTGGGCGGCCCCAACTATCCGACCGCGGCCGCGGAGCAGCGCGCCTTTCTCACGCGCTACCCGTTGGTCGACTTCTACGTCTACAAGGAAGGGGAGGAGCCGTTCCTGGCCCTGATCGAAGCCCTGCGCGCGGTCGGCTTCGACGCGGCGGCGCTCAAGCGGCAGCGGCCGGCGCTCGCGGCCGTGCACTACCTGGCGGACGGCGAGGCGATCCTGACGCCGCCGGCGGCGCGCCAGCGCGCCCTCGATGAGTACCCGTCGCCCTACCTGACCGGGATGCTCGACAAGTTCTTCGAGCGCCGGGATCTGGTGCCGCTGACCCAGACCAAGCGCGGCTGCCCGTTCCAGTGCACGTTCTGCGTCGAGGGCGAGGACTACTACACCAAGGTCGGCTCGGTGAGCACGGCGCGCTTTCGCGCCGAACTGGAGTACATGGCCGCGCGCGCCGGGCAGGTGCCGCCGGTGCTGCAAATCGCCGACTCGAACTTCGGGATGTACGCCGACGACCTCGAGATGTGCGACGCCATCGCCGCGATCCGCGCCCAGACCGGCTGGCCGCAGACCGTCGAGGTGTCGACCGGCAAGAATCGCAAGGAGCGCGTGCTCGAGGCCGTCAGACGCACCAACGGCGCGATGCGCTTCGGCCCGGCGCTGCAGTCGACCGACAAGCAGACGCTCGAGAACGTCAAGCGCTCGAACATCTCCGAGAACATCCTGATGGAGATGGCCAGCGCGGCGACGGATCTGGGCCAGCGCTCCTACACCGAGCTGATCCTCAACCTGCCGGGCGACACGATCGCCTCCCATCTGCGCACCATCCGCGCGGCGATGGAGGCGGGCATGCAGCGCATCAAGATGTACGCGCTGGTGCTGCTGCCGGGGACGGAGATGGCGAGCGACGCCGGGCGCCGACAGTTCGGCCTGCGGACGCGCTTCCGCATCTTCCCCTACTGCCACGGCACCTACCGCTTCATGGGACCGGCGTTCCCCAGCGTCGAGATCGCCGAGCTGGTGGTGGCGACCGACTCGATGAGCTTCGACGACTACATGTACTGCAAGGCGTTCGAGCTCTCGGTCGAGATCTTCTACAACGACATCTACCTGCCCGAGATCCATGGGCTGACCCGGGCGCTCGGGGTGTCGATGTTCGACTTCGTCGAGCGCTGCCACGCGCAGTTCGACGCCTTCCCGGCCGAGCTCCGGGAGCTCTACGCGGCGCTGGCGCACGGCGTGCGCGACAATCTGTTCGATACCCGCGACGCCTGCCTGGCGCACTACCGCGACCCCGCCCATCTCGAGGCCTACGCGCGCGAGGAGTACAAGAACAGCCTCGGCATGTTGAAGGCGGTCGCGTTGTTGGAACAGATCGAGCCGGTGCTGGCGGTGGCGCGTACGGCACTGCGCGGGTCGATCGCCGCGGCCGGGATCGATCGTCCAGGGCTGGCCGAGTACATCGACGAGCTGACTGAGTTCTCCCGCCTGCGGCGCCGCCACATTCTCGATACGACGCTGCAGCCCGAGGGCGACTTCCGCTTCGCCTTCGACCGCATCATGGCGCGCGATTTCGCCGTCGACCCGGCCGAGTTCCGCCTGGCCGGCGCGAAGACGATGCGCTTCTGGCACGACGACGAACAGGCGCGCGACATCCGCAAGCTGTGCCGCGAGGTGTCGAACCCGATCCTGCGGGCACGCTCGTTCATCTACCCGCCGAGCGACCCGGGCGTGAACCCCTATTTGCGCCGCTCCGGCTTCTGCTGACGCGCCGCCGGACGGCCGCCGCTCAGACCGCCGGCCTCTGGTCGTCGAGGCGCAGGTGAAAGCTGGCGGTCGAGCGCAGACAGTGGTGGCCGAGCTTGCCGAAGACGTTGATGCTCTGGATGGTGGAGGTCTGCGTCTCGTTCTCCAGAAACGCCGCCCCGAGCGGCCGCACCGCCGCGCACTCGCGCTGCAGGGCGGTGAACAGGCCGCGGTATCCGGGCAGGGTGCCGCCGATGCCGCGCCCGACGATGCGCACGCCGGCGGCCTCGGAGAGGTCGTCCATCACCAGCATCGTATGGAAGGCGACGATCTCGTCGCCGTCGCGCACCACCAGCAGCACGTCGGCCCATTCGCCGGTCATCGCCTTGTGCGTCCACACCTGGTAGACGCCGAGCGCGCGCGCATGCGGCACCTGCAGATCGTAGACGAACGGGCCGCGATCGAAGGCTTCGCCGGTCCACTCGTACAGCCGCCGCCACGACGCCGGGTCGATGGCGGGAATCGCCGCGGCCTCGATCACCTCGATGCGCAGCGGCGCCGGCAGGGGGCGCGCCGTGCGCTGCCCGGTGAGCGCCTGCATCCACGAGATCTTCGTCCCGACGTAGCGTGCGCCGCTCTCCTGCACCGCCCACGCGGTGATGCGGTCGTGCGTCGAGACGTCGGACGAGAGATGCTGATAGCCGCTGCGGCGCAGGTCGACGACGATCGCCTGGTACAGCGCCCGCAGCGCGGCGAGGCGGGCGGCTTCGTCGCCGACCGCCAGCGGCGGGGCGGTCTTCACCATCGTGAGCCCGAAGTGCGCCGACTCGAACTGCCGCGGCTCGCGCCACAGCGCGGCCAGCGGGCGGCCGTCCGCGTCGCGCGCCACCCACACCGCGTGCGCCTCGCCGGCGCGCTGCCAGCGCTGCCGGTGCAGGC
>JBOHWA010000418.1:0-13805 GCA_050735855.1 Binatia bacterium | reverse complement strand
CGGCGCCGAGGGACCGGCGCCCTCCAACAGGCTGCCCGCCGAGGAGGCTGCCCTGAGCCTCAACCAGACACGCCCACGGGCCTCCAAGGCTTGACGTGCCCCCGCCGCCGGGCGATGCAGGAGGGAGCCGGCGCGAACCGCGCCGCCAATTTGAAAGGAGCAGGCCATGAAGGAAGCGCTCGATTTCTACATCAACGGGAAGTGGGTGCCGCCGGTCACCAAGAAGACCCTCGACGTCATCAATCCCGCTACCGAGGAGGTGGTCGGCCGCATCAGCCTGGGCAGCGCCGCCGACGTCGACAAGGCCGTCACCGCCGCGCGCACCGCCTTCGAGACCTTCGGCCGCACGACGCGCGAGGAGCGCATCGCATTGCTCGAGAAGATCATCGCCGCGTACGGCGCCCGCATGGGCGAGATGGCGGAAACCATCTCGTCCGAGATGGGCGCGCCGATGTGGCTGGCCAACGCGGCGCAGGCGCCGTCGGCGATGGCGCACCTGATGCAAGCGCTGGAGATCCTCAAGACCTACGAGTTCGTCGAGAACAAGGGCAGCACACGCATCATCCGCGAGCCGATCGGCGTCTGCGGCTTCATCACGCCGTGGAACTGGCCGGTGAACCAGATCGCCTGCAAGGTCGCGCCGGCGCTGGCGGCGGGCTGCACGATGGTGCTCAAGCCGACCGAGGTGGCGCCGTTGAACGCCATCCTGTTCGCCGAGATCATGCACGAGGCCGGCGTCCCGCCGGGCGTGTTCAACCTGGTCAACGGCGACGGCCCGACGGTCGGCGAGGCGCTCTCCAAGCACCCGGGCATCGACATGATGTCGTTCACCGGTTCGACGCGCGCCGGCGTGCAGGTCGCCAAGGCGGCGGCCGACACGGTCAAGCGCGTCGCCCAGGAGCTGGGCGGCAAGTCGGCCAACATCATCCTCGACGACGCCGATCTGGCCCGCGCGGTCGAGGCCGGCGTGCGCAGCTGCTTCACCAACAGCGGCCAGTCCTGCAACGCGCCGACCCGCATGCTGGTGCCGCGCGCCAAGCTCGCCGAGGCAGCCAAGGTGGCCAAGGCGGCGGCCGAGACGGTGGTGGTCGGCGATCCGAAGACCGACGGAACGACCATCGGCCCGGTGGTCAGCAAGGTGCAGTTCGACAAGATCCAGCGCCTGATCCAGGCCGGCATCGACGAGGGCGCCGAGCTGGTCACCGGCGGCACCGGGCTGCCGGCATCGCTCAAGCGCGGCTACTTCGTCCGTCCGACGGTGTTCGCCAACGTGCGCAACGACATGACCATCGCGCGCGAGGAGATCTTCGGGCCGGTGCTGAGCATCCTGCCGTACGACACCGAGGAGGAGGCGATCAAAATCGCCAACGACACGCCGTACGGCTTGTCGGGCTATGTCTCAGCCGGCACCACCGACCACGCCATGCGCGTCGCGGCGCGCCTGCGCACCGGCAACGTGCACCTCAACGGCGCCGGCCCCGACTTCGGCGCCCCGTTCGGCGGCTACAAGCAGTCGGGCAACGGCCGCGAGTGGGGTTCGTACGGCTTCGAGGAGTTCCTCGAGGTCAAAGCCGTGATGGGCGTCGAGGGATAAGACAAGACTCAGCGCAGAGACGCAGAGATTCGCAGAGGACGCAGAGAGAACGGGGTAGACGGAATCTTCGACCCAATGCACGGGTCAAGGCTCTGAACAATCCGTTGGTGTTCTCTGCGCTCTCCGCGCCTCCGCGTCTCCGCGTTGAAGTCTTTTTCTGAGCTCATTGCGGCGCGCTCGCCGCCGCCGCGTCGCTCTCCGGTTCGATGCGCTTCCAGGTGGCGTCGGGATTGAACGCTGTCATCGCCGCCACCGTCTTGGTGGTGGCGGGACCGAGGTCCTTCTCGAACACGACACCATCGTGGTTGACGACGAAGGTCATCACCCCCGAGCTGTCGTATTCGGCCGGATAGGCGACCAGGGCAAAGCCGCCGATCATGGTGCCGCGCACGATGTAGTCATAGGCGCCGCCGGCGGCATCCTTCCCCTGCTTGGTCAGCATGCGGAACAGGTAGCCGTGATACGGCACGCCGGCGTCGGTGCCGGCCTTCCGGTAGCCCTCGCCGCGCGCGCTGACGATCAACGGACCGAGCGGACTGGGCGCCTCGCCCTCCGCGGTCTCCCAGTACAGGCCGTCGCGCTTGCCGGGCGTGCTGGCGACGTGCTGCGCGTACTGCGCCACCTGGCCGCCCAGCGGGTTGCGCGCGAAGTACTCGTGCTGGGCGTCGACGAAGGCGAGGCAGGCCTGGATCGTGCTCAGCTCGTTGCGGCCGACGCGACGGGCGATGATCTCCTGTTCGCCCGCCTCCGTGTCGAAGTGCCAGCGGCCGTCGGCCCGCACGAGCGGGATCGGGAACGGCCAGCGCGTCGCGCCGGTTTCGAGCGTCACGTGGTCGTCGCCGGTCTTCTCCAGCACGTGCGCTTCTTCGTACGCAGCCACGAACTTGTCCCACGCGGTGCGATCGGCGACCGGGTCGCCGGAATCGACCAGCGGCCCCGCGTCGCTGCCCAGGATCGCCATCATGGCGATCGTATCGCCCGCCTTGACCGCGGCCACCAGGATCGTCACCGCTTCGTCAGGAGCGGCAAAGGACAACGGTTCCTTCCCCGCCGCGGCGCTGGCGGAGGCGAGGGCAAGGAGGGCGAGACCGAGCGTCGCCGCCGAGAAGCGATCGCGCCGGGGCGCTCTGTGAGGGGTGGTCTTCATTGGTGCGCTCGTCGTGCACATCGTCGGCCCCTTTCCGCTCACCGCCTGCCGCGTCCGCCGCCACCGCCGCGCCGGCCACCACCACCGCCGCCACCGCCACCGCCGCCGCGCTTGCCACCACCACCGCCGCCGCCGAAGTTGTGCGCGCTCTTCCGGCTCTGCTGTCCGCGGTTGCTGGCCTGACGCACCTCGTTCCCCTTGCCGACGTCCTTGAAGGCATTGGGATTCCGTCCGCTGCCGACGCCCTCGTGTCGCTGAGCGGGTCGATCCGCGCCGGCGCCCGCCTTCTTGACCTGACCGGCGTGGCCCTGGCCGACCTTGTTGCCCTGACCCGGCTTGTTGCCCTGACCCTTGTTGCCCTGACCCATCTTGTTGCCCTGACCCGGCTTGTTGCCTTGCCCGGCCTTGTTGCCCTGGCCGAGGTTGCCGCCCTTGCCGCCCTCGCGCGCCAGTTCCTGGCGCCCCTGGTCGGCGCGGCCGCGGAACGCCTCGCGCGACTGCGCGTTCTTGGCGCCGCCGCGGTTGTACTTGTCGCGGCTCGCCTGGTCGCGGTAGCCGACGCCTTTGCGGTGGTCGACGTTGTGCTGCCAGTTCTTGTTGTTGATGTTGGTCTTGTTGAAGTTGTTGTAGTTGTTCACGTTGACGTTGACGTTGCCGTGGCCCCAGTCGCAGTCGCCCCAGAGGGCGGAGCCGACCGCCATGCCGACGCCGAACGACAACAGCGATGTCGCCGCCACGTAGCCGGGCGGGTAGTAGGAGTACGGCGGGTAGGCCGGATACGGCCAGGCGCCGTAGACGACGGTCGGATTGTAGGTCGGCACGTAGACGACCTGCGGATTGGCGGGCTCGATCTGGATGACCGTCGTCTGGGTCTGCGGCGCCTGCTCGACCGTCACCGTCTGTTCCTTGGTGGTCTCGAGATTGCCCTCGGCCTTGGCCTTGGCGCGCAGCCGCTGCACGGCGTCCATCACGTCCTTCTGCTGCGCCAGAAAGGCGTTGCCGAGTTGCTGGGTCCAGTCGAGCTGCTCGTTCATCATGGTCAGCACCTGCGGGAAGGCCGCGAGCGACTTGACGCTGGCGTCCCACGACTGCTGCTGCATCGCTTGCTCGAGCGCGTCGCCAGTGACCTTCGGGTTGCTCTTGGCCCAGCGCGTCGCTTCGACGACCTCGAGCGGATAGGTCGACGCCATCATGATCTGCGCCAGCAGCGCGTCGGGATACAGGGCGATCGGCGCGACGAGCTGGTCGATCTCCTCCGGCTTGAGGGGCGGCGGATCGGTGGCGTCCTGGGCGCGCAGCGCCGCCGGGCTGAGCAATGTGGCGATCAGCAACATGGCGCGACCTGCCTTACGTCGTCCGTGCATGGCGTCTCCCCCGTTGGCGGAGCGATCTTGTACCGCATGTGCAGCCTCGTGAACAGGCGCGCATGATACCGAGCAGGCCTGGAGGGCGCCGGGCCCTCGGCGCCGGGCTCGCGGCGAGCACCCCGCCCCACCACCCCCGGCGCCGAGGGCCCGGCGCCCTCCAGCGCGGCGCGTTGAAGCGGGCCGGCGACGACCGCTAAGGTGCCGTGGTGGATTCCGCGGCGCGCGACGAGCTCTACTCCGCCATCGCACTGTTCAATCGCGGCGAGCACCTCGCCGCTCAGGAGCAGCTCGAGACGCTCTACAACCGGCTGGCGGCGGACGACCAGCCGCTGGTGCGGGCGCTGATGCTGGTCGCCTGCGGCATGCACCTGCACTTCAAGCGCGGCGGCGGGCGCGGCGCGACCAACTGCTTTCGCCAGGGCCTGGTGATGCTCGACGACATGAAGCCTGAGCACGAGGGCGTCGCCACCGGCGAGCTGTTCGACGCGCTGGAGGCCTACCTGCAGGAGCTCAACACGCGCCGCAGACCCGGCGCCGGCTTCTTCGACCGCTGGCTGGCACCGAAGATCCGCGTCAGCGGGTGAGGCGCACTCCGGCGCGCAGGCCGCAGACGCCGGGGTGTCGCAGCCAACGATTCCCCTCGCATGGCCTCAGGCGTCCGAACTCAGACTACGTCGGCCGGCGCGACGCACAGCGGCGCTCAACGGGCGGCGGAGCCGCGACATGAGACCGGTGCGGATGGCGCGCATGAATTTCGAGTCGCGACGTACCGTGTGCGCGATACTTTATCGACTCGATCGCAGCGGAGATGGCGGCAGGAGAACCGATACTCGCGCTGGTCCAATGGTTTGTCGAGGCGGGTGTCGGTGGCGAGCACCGCCGCCACGCCTCCCCCGGCGCCGGGGGCCCGGCGCCCTCCAGGGGTGTGTGGCGCGGCGCGGTGGGAGGCGTCACTGCGGCGCATCGGGCTCGCGCAGACGCTTCCAGGCGCCGACGGCGGCGACCGGCACCGCGACGAGGACGCCCCACATGCCGAACATGAAGGCGCCGAAGACGACCCAGTTGGCGGCCGGGCCCTCGGGGGCGAGGCCGCGGTAGCCGGTGGCGGCGCCGATCATGGCGCCGAGGGTGTTGCCGTAGCCGGCCAGCACGGCGGCCCAGAGGACGGTGTTCTCCCCTGCCCGGCCGAGCGTCATCCATACCGACCCGCCGGCCAGGGCGAGCAGCAGGATGCCGTTCTGCACGCCCTCCATGTGGGCGAGCTTCCAGGCGCGCTCGGCTTCCGTGCCGAGATTGTTGACGATCGCGGCGCCGTAGGACGCGCCGGCGACGCAGCCGAGAAAGATCATCACCAGGCCGTGCAGGGCGAGGAGTGCGGCGGTGCGGCGGGTCATCGCGGGGTCGCGGCCCTACGAACCGCGGCGCGCTTCGCTGCGGCGTTCGGCGGCGAGGCGGCCGCTGTCGGCGGCGGAGTGGTCGACGAAGCGCATGGCGTCGGCGATCGCATGGTGGCCGGCGCGCTGGGCGATCAGCGCGTGCATCTGCTGGGCGACGCGGCGGTAGGCGGGGTGGCCCTGCGGCGTCGAGCGCAGCTCGATCAGGTGCATCGCTTCGCGCGCGTTGCAGTCGAGGTAGAAGCGCACGCGGTGCGCCATCGGCAGGGCATACGACGCCACGTCGGGCCGGCCCGCCGCGGCGATCGCGTCGCACAGCTCGGCGCCGTCGCGCATCGCCCGGTGCCAGTCGTCGGCGGCGCCGATGGCGTCGATCGCCTCGGCGGTCACGTAGCCCAGCGCCGGCGTGAGGCGCTGCCATTCGAGGGTGAGCAGCCGGTGGCGCTGCAGGTCGCGGAAGGCGCCGTAGTCGGCGACCACGTCGAAGCGGTACACGGCGCGCTCGAAGGCCCGACCGGGTTTGTGGCGGCGGTTGCCGCGCGCGCCGACGTAGGCCTCCAGCACGGCCGCGCGCTCGGCCGCACTCATGCGGCGGGCGGCGGCGAGCAGCTGTGCATCGGGCAGCGCCGAGACGGCGTAGAGGGCCGCGGCGACGACCTTGACCTCGCCGTCGGGATCGAAGTCGGTCAGCGTCACCGCGTCGGCGGGCTCGGCCTCGATGCCGGCGAGCAGCGTGCCGGCGATCTGTTCGGTCGCCGCGCGCGTGGCGCGCAGGTAGTCGCTCCAGACGCCGCCGCGCTCCGGCCGGTCGACGCGGGTGAGAAAGGCCGGGATGACCTGGTCGAGCTCGGCCTTCATCGCCGCGGCGCAGGCGCGCGCCTCGGCCAGCGGATGGGCGCGCAGGCGCAGCAGCAGCGACTCGTAGGCCTGGCCGGTGCCGAAGATGCCGACGTTCGACTGCGTCGCCGCCGGCAGCAGGCCGCGCAGCGCGTCGAGCGCCTGGGCGCGGATGGTCGCCTTGTAGGCGACCGCGCCGATGCCTTCGGCACGCGGCATGAGGCGCTCGAAGTGGGCGATGGCGGGATCGATCCAGGCCGCGTAGGTGGCGAAGGCGCGGTCGAGCGTGGCGACGTAGCGGGCGCGCAACGCCGGGTCGGTGAGCTCGGCCGGCACCACGTAGCGCCAGCGGTCGTTGGCGCGCTGGGTGTACGGGATGTAGCGGGTCGACTGTTCGAGGTAGGCCATCAGCCGGCCCCACTCGAGCGCCTTGGTGAGCAGGTTCGAGGCGCCCTCGACGGCGATGTGGGCGCCGCCGAGCTGCGCCACCGAGTCGTCGCCGTACTCGGCCAGCACGCGGGCGAACAGCTGCTCGGAGCGCGCGATGCCGACCGCCGGTGGTGCGCCGCCACCGGCGACGCCGTCGAGGAATTCGTCGAGGAACAAGCGGCGCAGCGACTTCGGCGAGCGCGAGTAGCGCGCGAACAACGCCGCCTTGACCACCTCGGGCAGATTGCGCAGGGCGAAGACCGGCGCGTCGAGGTTGCTGAAGTACGGTTCGAGCGCGCGGCGCTCGTCGGCGGTGAAGCTGTCGCTGCCCGCGGCGTCAGGCATCGGCGTCGAGCAGGTGGAAGACCAGGCCGGTCTCCAGCTTGGGGAAGAAGTACGTCGACTTCTGCGGCATCGTCTGTCCGGCCAGGCAGGCGGCCTCGACCTCGCGCATGCGCGGCGCGCGCAGCAGAAAGGCGGCCGCGGCGCCGCCGCGGTCGACTGCCTCGAGCGCGGCGCGGTCGTCGTGGGTGTAGGTCAGCAGGCCCTCCTGGCCGGATCGCGCCGTGTCGATGCCGAGCACCTCGCCGAGCAGGAAGCCGTCGAGCACGCTCGGGTCGAGGTGGCGGATGACCGGATGCACGTCGGCGAGCAGGCGGTCGACCGCCCCCATGTCGCGCTCGAGCAGATGCAGGAGCTGGGTGCGGCCCGTGACGTGCAGGCCGAGCGAGCCGGGGCGCGTCTCGCGCGCCAGGGCGGCGAACACGGCGCCGTCGGTGACCGCCTCGCTCTCGAAGTGCTCGGCGACGCGCGCGGCCCAGTCGGCCGGCAGCGCGCCGCGCCAGACGCGGTGCGTCGGCAGCACGACCAGGCCCGGGTCCTCCATCGAACAGAGGTACATCAGCATGAAGTTGTGCGGCGCGTCCGGATCGGTATCGCCGGCGGCGCGGCGCTGGTCGCGGTAGGTCAGCGCGGTCTCGTAGCGATGATGGCCGTCGGCGATGAACACGGTCACCGGATGCACGTTGGCGACCACCGCCGCGACCACGGCGGGATCGGTCAGGCGCCAGACGCGGTGGCGCTGGCCACCGTCGGCGACGTCGATCCACGCCGGCGTGGCGTCGGCGTAGGCGCGCGCCGGGGCCAGCGCGTCGGCGGGATCGGGAAAGACGCCGAAGATCGGGCTCAGGTTGGTGCGGCAGGCCGTCATCAGCTTCAGCCGATCGGCCTTGGCGCTGGCGAACGTGCGCTCGTGCGGCAGGATGTTGCCGGCGGCGAACGGTTCCAGGCGCACCGCCGCCATGACGCCGCTGCGCCGGTGCTGGCTGCCGTCGGGCAGCGCGAAGTCCTGCACGTAGTAGTACAAGCTGGGCTCGCGGTCCTGCACCAGCACCCCATCGCGCCGCCAGGCGGCGAGATCGGCTGCCGCCGCCGCGTAGCGGTCATCCGAGCGGTTGAGGATCAGCCGCACGACGTTGTGCGGGCTGCGGGCGTAGAGGCGTGCGAGCTCGGCCTCGTCGATGACGTCGTACGGCGGCGCGATGACATCGGCGAGCGCGCCGGCAGCCGTGGGATCGTAGTGCAGAGCGCGAAACGGTCGGAGATCAATCATAGAAATGGAAACCTTAGACTGACTGACAGAAAGACTTTCACCGCGGAGACGCGGAGGAGCGGAGACCCCCTGCTCGATATGTGTCCGACGTGATTCCTACAAGTGCTATCAGGCTCATGGGAATCGCTTGAAGCAGGCGCCCGACGCTCTGGGCCGGATGCCTCCGCGACTCCGCGTCTCCGCGGTGAAGTCCTTTTCCGATCATCGTTAGCGCTTCTTCTCAACGGATGCGGCGAGCGTCGCTTGCAGGCGTTGGTCCTTGGCAGCAACCTTCGTGGCCATGTCGGCCTTGAAGCGCTGCAGCGCCGCGGCGATCTTCTCGTCGGCGACGGCGAGGATCTGCGCGGCGAGGAGGCCGGCGTTCTCGGCGCCGCCGATGGCGACGGTGGCGACCGGAACGCCGGAGGGCATCTGCACGGTCGCCAGCAGGGCGTCGAGGCCGTCGAGGCTGGTGGCGTTGAGCGGCACGCCGATCACCGGGCAGCTGGTGTGTGCGGCGACGACGCCCGCCAGGTGCGCGGCGGCGCCGGCGCCGGCGATGAAAACCTGGATGCCGCGCGCCGGGGCGCCGCTGACGTACTCGGCGACGCGCGCCGGGGTGCGATGGGCCGACATGACGTGCACCTCGCAGCCGACGCCGAGCTCGCGCAGGCGGTTCACCGCGCCGGACATCACCTCCCAATCGCTGTCGCTGCCCATCAACACCGCCACCCGTGCCGTCGTCGTGTTCATCGTTCCCTCTCCATGGCGCGCCGCCCGATATCGCGCCGGTAGTGCATCTCGTCCCAGGAAATCGCGCCGACCGCGTTGTACGCCTCCGCGGCCGCAGCGGTGACGTCGGCGCCGAGTGCGGTGACGCCGAGGACGCGCCCGCCGTTGGTCACCACCTGCTGGCCGCGGCGCTCGGTGCCGGCGTGGAAGACGACGCCGTCGCGCCACTGGCGCAAGGCGTCGAGCCCACCGATCAGCTTGCCGCGCTCGTAGTTGCCCGGATAGCCGCCGGCGGCGAGCACGACGCACACCGCGGGGCGCGGATCCCAGTCCAGGGTGACGCCGGCCAGCCCGCCGTCGACCGCCGCGTCCATCAAGGCGAGGAAATCGCCGCGCAGGCGCAGCAGCAGCGCCTGACATTCGGGGTCGCCGAAGCGCACGTTGAACTCCAGCACCTTGGGGCCGTCGGCGGTGATCATCAGGCCGGCGTAGAGCACGCCGGTGTAGACGATCTTGCGCTCCGCCAGGCCGCGCACCACCGGGATCATGATCTCCTGCATGACGCGATCGCGCAGCCCGTCGGTCAGCACCGGGGCCGGCGAGTAGGCGCCCATGCCGCCGGTGTTCGGACCGGTGTCGCCGTCGAAGGCGCGTTTGTGGTCCTGCGACGAGGCGAGCGGCAGCACGGTGTCGCCGTCGGTGATGGCCATGAACGAGACTTCCTCACCGGCGAGGAACTCCTCGACCACGACGCGCCCGCCGGCCTCGCCGAAGGTCTTCCAGCGCATGATCTCGTTGATCGCCTGCTCCGCCTCGGCGACCGTCTCGCAGATCATCACGCCCTTGCCGGCCGCCAGGCCGTCGGCCTTGACCACGATCGGGGCGCCGACCTCGTGCACGTAGCGCACCGCTTCGTCCGGGTCGGTGAAGCTCGAGAAGAACCCGGTCGGGATCCTGTCGCGCCGCATCAGCTCCTTGGAGAACGTCTTGCTCCCCTCGAGCTGTGCCGCGGCGCGCGTCGGGCCAAAGCCGCGCAGGCCGCGCTCGCGCAGCGCGTCGATCAGGCCGAGCGTCAGCGGCAGCTCGGGCCCCGGCACGACCAGATCGATCTGCTGCTCGGCGGCAAAGCGCACCAGGCCGGCGACGTCGGTCACCTCGAGATCGACCGGCTGCGCCAGCTCGTCGATGCCGGCGTTGCCCGGGGCGCAGAAGATCTGCGTCACGCGCGGCGACTGCCGCAGCTTCCACACCAGGGCGTGCTCGCGCCCGCCACCACCGACCACCAGGATTTTCATGTCTTGTCTCGAATCGTATCCGAACCGGCGGGCGCCGGCCCTCGGCGCCGTGCGTACGGCGAGCGCCTGCCCCACCCCACCCCCGGCGCCGAGGGCCCGGCGCCCTCCAATACTAATGACGGAAGTGGCGCACCCCGGTCAGCACCATGGCGAGGTTCAGCGTGTCCGCCACCGCGATGACGTCGGCGTCGCGCACGCTGCCGCCGGGCTGCACGATGGCCGTGGCGCCGGCGGCGGCGGCCTCTTCGAGGCCGTCGGGGAAGGGAAAGAAGGCGTCGCTGGCCAGCACCGAGCCCTGCAGCGAGATGCCGACGCGGCCGGCCTTGGCGCGCGCGGCGTGCACCGGGTCGACGCGCGAGGTGGCCCCACCGCCGAGCGCCAGCGTGCGGTCGCCGCGCACGAAGGCGATGGCGTTCGACTTCACGTGCTTGACCACCTTGAGGCCGAAGGTCAGCCCGGTGAGCTCCTCGTCGGTCGGCGGGCGGCGGGTGACCACCCGCGCGTGCGCCGGGTCCTCCATGGCGCGGTCGGTGTCCTGCACCAGCAGGCCGCCGACGACGCTGCGCATCTCGCGCCGCGCGCCCTCCATCGTCTTGGGATGCCAGCGCATCAGGCGGCGGTTCCTCTTCTGCTTGAGGAACTCGAGCGCGTCGGGGGCGAAGTCGGGCGCGATCAGCACCTCGGTGAAGATCTCGTCGACCAGGCGCGCCAGCTCGAGCGTCCAGGTGCGGTTGGCGATCAGGATGCCGCCGAACGGCGACTCGGGATCGGTGGCGTAGGCGGCGCGGTAGGCGTCGGCGACGTTGGCGCCGCTGGCGACACCGCACGGCGTGTTGTGCTTGAGGATCGCCACCGTCGGCCGGTCGTCGACGAACTCGCGCATCAGCCACAGCGCGGCGTTGGTGTCGACGATGTTGTTGTACGACAGCTCCTTGCCGTGCAGCTGCTCGGCGGTGGCGAAGAAGTCGCCGTACAGGGCCGCCTGCTGGTGCGGGTTCTCGCCGTAGCGCAGATCCTGCGCCTTGCGCAGGCCGAGGTGGACCGTCTCACCGAACGGCGCCTCCTCGCTCACCTCGCGCGAGCCCAGGTAGTCGGCGATGGCGCCGTCGTAGCGCGCCGTGACCTGGAAGACGCGCCGCGCCAGGCGTGCGCGGGTCAGCGGCGACACCGCGCCGTCGCCGCTGCGCATCTCGTCCAGCACCACGGCGTAGTCGGCGGGGTCGACGACCACCGTCACGTCATGGTGGTTCTTCGCCGCCGAGCGCAGCATCGACGGGCCACCGATATCGATGTTCTCGATCGCGTCCTCCATCGTGCAGCCCGGCTTGGCGACCGTCGCCTCGAACGGATAGAGGTTGACCACCACCAGGTCGATCGGGCGGATGGCGTTCTCGGCCATCTGCTGGCGGTGTGCCGCGTCGTCGCGCCGGCCGAGCAGGCCGCCGTGAATCTTCGGATGCAGGGTCTTCACCCGGCCGTCGAGGATCTCGGGCGAGCCGGTGAAGTCGCTCACCTGGACGACCGGGATGCCGGCCTGCTTGAGCGCCGCGGCGGTGCCGCCGGTGGAGAGGATCTCCACCCCGAGCGCGTGCAGACCCTGGGCGAACTCGACCAGGCCCGCCTTGTCGCTGACGCTGATCAGCGCGCGTTCGATCTTACCCATCTCACCCCCCCGCCCGGTCGCGCCGCCGCGCGCGCGGCGGCGGTGCGCCGCTCTCGCCACCGGTTGCGCTCGAGCCTGTCATCAACGGGTCAGTTTGTGGTGGCGACCCGGCCGAGCGCTGCCCCGCGCGAAGTGCGGTCGCCGCCGGTTGCGTGCGTGTTGCGAATCAATCGTGAGTGCGGCTCGCCTACCAAATGACCCCCAGGTTGTAAAGAAACTGAAGGGCGTACAGAAACGGAATGGTTGTAAAGAAAACCGACGGCGTCTAAGACTCGCGCATGCGTGTCACGTTGAATGGCGAGACGCGTGAGCTGCGCGACGGCCTCACCGTCGACGAGCTGGTGCGCGAGCTGGGCCTGCGTCCGCCGCGCATCGCGGTCGAGATCAATCTCGACGTCCTGGCGCGCGACGAGTTCGCCGCCCGCGCCCTGTGCGACGGCGACGTGGTCGAGATCGTGCACTTCATCGGCGGAGGGTGACCCACGACATGGCGGACGACGGCTTCGTACTCGGCGGCACGACCTATCGATCGCGCCTGATCGTCGGCACCGGCAAGTACAAGGACTTTGCCGAGACGCGCGCGGCGATCGACGCCGCCGGCGCCGAGATCGTCACCGTCGCCGTGCGGCGGGTGAACATCACCGATGCCAGCCAGGACAACCTGCTCGACCACCTCGATCTCTCGCGCATAACCATCCTTCCGAACACCGCCGGCTGCTACACCGCCTCGGAAGCGATCCGCACCGCGCGGCTGGCGCGCGAGGCCGGCGTCGGGGCCCTGCTCAAGCTCGAGGTGATCGGCGACGAGCGCACGCTCTTCCCCGACGTGCCGGCGACGATCGAGGCGGCGCGCGTCCTGGTGGCGGAGGGCTTCATCGTCCTGCCGTACATCAATGACGACCCGATCGCGGCGCTGCGCCTGGCCGACGTCGGCTGCGCCGCGGTGATGCCGCTCGCCGCGCCGATCGGCTCCGGCCTCGGCATCCGCAATCCCTACAACATCAAGATCATCCTCGAGCAGCGGCGCGTGCCGGTGATCGTCGATGCCGGCGTCGGCACGGCCTCCGACGTCGCCCAGGCGATGGAGCTGGGCTGCGACGCGGTGCTGCTCAACACCGCCATCGCCGGCGCGCGCGACCCGATCCTGATGGCGGAGGCGATGCGCCTCGGCGTCGAGGCCGGCCGCAAGGCGTTCCTCGCCGGCCGCATCGCGCGCAAGCTCTACGCCACCGCCTCGAGCCCGATCGAAGGCCTGCTCGGCTGAGGGCAGCGCCGGACATCGCGCCGACTGGAGTGCCGCCGGCCATGCGACCGTTCGCCGCCGACGGCGGCGTCTACCTGATCACCGACCGCGGCCAGACCGCCGGGCGGCCGTTGCTCGCGGTCG
The DNA here is from genome assembly GCA_050735855.1 of Binatia bacterium. Taxonomy (GTDB): domain Bacteria; phylum Desulfobacterota; class Binatia; order HRBIN30; family CADEER01; genus JBOHWA01. The sequence goes on along the minus strand of JBOHWA010000418.1, from coordinate 369 downwards.
TCGGCGCCGCGCTGCAGGGCGGCATCCGCCTGGTACAGCTGCGCGAGCCGGAGCTCGGCACGCGGCCGCTACTCGAGCTCGCCCGCGCGCTGCGCCGGCTGACGCGCGCGCACGGCGCGGCGCTGCTGATCAATGACCGCATCGACGTCGCGCTGGCCTGCGATGCCGACGGCGTCCACCTGCCGGGCCGCTCGTTCGCCGTCGCCGACGCGCGCGCGCTGCTCGGCCCGCAGCGCTGGATCGGTATCTCCACCCACGCGCCCGACGAGGTGCGCGCGGCGGCGGCAGCGGGGGCCGACTTCGCCGTCTTCGGGCCGCTGTTCGAGACGCCGTCGAAGCGCGCCTACGGACCACCGCTCGGGCCCGACG